>JBLJAX010000116.1:0-9246 GCA_047637795.1 Erysipelotrichaceae bacterium
ATCGATGTTGATTTCAATTTCTTCATTGAATTCCGGCATGACATCTAAAGAACAGAAGGATGTATGACGTCTTCCTGATGAGTCAAAGGGTGAGACACGCACCAAACGATGCACACCTTTCTCAGCCTTTAAGAAACCAAAGGCCATATCCCCTTCAACTAAAATTGAAACCGACTTTATGCCAGCCTCATCCCCTTCTTGATAATCCAAGACTTTTACTTTATACCCCTTGTTTTCTGCGTAACGGGTATACATGCGATAGAGCATTTCAGCCCAATCTTGTGATTCGGTACCACCAGCTCCAGGATGGAGTTCCAAGATGGCATTACTGTGATCATAGGGGTGAGATAAGAGGATTTTGATTTCAAAATCTTCAAACTCACTCTGCGCTTCCACCACTTCATCCTCAATCATCGCCATCATCTCTTCATCAAACTCAGACTTCAACATATCCACGGTCTCATCCATTGAGGCATAACGCTTATCAAGGGATTGATAGGACTCAATGATGCTTACCAAACCATTCTTCTCATTGATCAAAGCTTGAGCTTTCTTGCGATCATCCCAAAAATGCTCATCCATCATCAAATGATCGATTTCTTCAATACGACTTTGTTTACCAGCTAAGTCAAAGAGAGTCGCCAAGTTGCTTCAACTTGGCTTTGATCTCAGTGACCGATTGTTTCATTTCATAGACTTCCATTATTTCTTCCTCACTTCCACACGCATTCTTAAACAGAAGCCAACGACTTCTTGCGAGATGCGATTCAACATATCTTCAAACAACTCATAACCCTCTGCGACATACGCTTGCAAAGGTTTATTTTGTGCATAAGAACGTAAATGAATCCCTTCTCTAAGCTTCGACATCGTATCGATGTGTTCTTGCCAAGAGCGGTCCACAATGGACAACACAATATTCTTTTCCAAACTCAAACTGTGTTGTTTGAACGGTTCAATTTTTGCTTCATAACTGTTCCAAGCCAAGTCTTTCGCCATTTCAATGACTTCCGCTACCGACTTACCTTTTAAACTCGCTTCATCCAAGCTGATATCCGTAAATTGCATCGCTGTCAAAGCATTCAAGAAACCTTCGACATTCACTTCTTCCGCATGATTTTTCACTTCCACATGCGTACGCACCAAATTCTCAATGACACGCCCAAACATTTCTTTAATCAATTCGTGCACATCTTGGTGCTCCAAAATGTAATCACGTTGACTGTAGATCGTTTCACGTTGTTGGCGTAGGACATCATCGTATTCCAATAAGGTCTTACGCACATCAAAGTTGACACCCTCAACACGCTTTTGCGCACTGGTGATGGACTTTGTGACAATCTTAGATTCAACCGCTTGATCACCCAACTGATTGAACAAGGTCGAATAACGTTCACTCCCGAAACGAACCATCAGTTCATCTTGAACCGAAACATAGAAGCGTGAATAACCTGGATCGCCTTGACGACCTGCACGTCCACGTAACTGATTATCGATACGACGTGATTCATGGCGCTCACTGCCTAAAACAGCCAAGCCACCCAATTCACGAACGCCCTCACCCAATTTGATATCGGTACCACGACCCGCCATGTTGGTAGCGATGGTGATCGAACCCTTCTGACCGGCTTTGGCAATGATTTCAGCTTCACGCGCATGGTTCTTGGCATTCAAGACTTCATGGCGGATTTTATTCTGCGTCAACATCTTCGCGATGAACTCACTGGTCTCAACCGCAATGGTCCCAACCAATACCGGTTGACCTGAGGCATGACGTTCCTTGATTTCTTCCATCAAAGCTTGGAACTTCGCTTTTTGTGTTCCATAAATCGCATCCGGATAATCTTCACGCACAATCGGACGATTCGTCGGAATCTCCACGACACGCATGTTATAGATGGTCATGAATTCCTCTTCTTCCGTCTTCGCCGTACCCGTCATCCCACAGAGTTTTGAATACAATCTGAAGAAATTCTGATAGGTAATCGTCGCCATCGTCGATGTTTCTTGTTTGATGGGCACATTTTCTTTGGCTTCAAGCGCTTGGTGTAAACCATCTGAATACTGACGACCCTTCATCAAACGACCCGTAAACTGATCGACGATGATGATCTCATTGTCTTGAACCACATATTCCACATCATTAGCCATCGTATAGTTGGCTTTCAATGCTTGGTGCAAGTGATGAACCAAATGTGTATGCGTGATGTCATAAAGATTATTGACCTTGAACTGACGCTCAGCTTGATGCACACCCTCTTCCGTCAATTGAACGGTCTTGGATTTCACATCTACGATGTAGCCTTCTTCTTCAACCAACGACTTTACGAAACGATCGGCTTGAATGTAGAGTTGAGCCGTTTGTTTCTGCCCGCCTGAAATAATCAAAGGTGTACGGGATTCATCGATCAAGATCGAATCCACTTCATCCACCAAAGCCATGTTCAAAGGACGTAGAACACGTTCTTCAATTTTTGTGACCATGTTGTCACGTAAATAGTCAAAGCCTGTTTCCGCATTGGTCGTATAGGTGATGTCACAACGATAGGCTGCTCTTTTCTGAGCAGGCGTTAACGCACGAATATTCAAGCCAACACTTAGACCCAAGAATTCATGGATGGCACCCATCCACTTCGCATCACGTCCCGCCAAATATTCATTGACCGTAACGATATGCACACCTTGTCCACCTAGAGCATTTAAGTATACAGGTAAAACCGAAGTCAAGGTCTTCCCTTCACCGGTTTTCATTTCAGCGATATCGCCTTGATGTAAAACAATCCCCCCCATGATTTGCACCAAATAAGGGAATTCACCAATGACACGTTTCGCAGCTTCACGAGCAACCGCAAAAGCTTCTGGTAATAAGTCATCTAAAGATTCGCCAACACGAATCCGTTCTTTAAATTCTTCTGTTTTTTGTTTAAGTTGTGTATCATCCAATGATGCCACATTGTCTTTCAAGGCATCTACCTTCAAAGCCAACTGGCGAATCTCTTCTAATCTTTTCTTATCTCCATTGAATAGTTTTTCTAGAAAATTCATCTAAAAACCTCCATATCCATCGATATTGTATCATATTTGGCAAAATGTAATTAGGCAATCAAAAAGGTTGGCAAGCCAACCTTTTTGTGTGTTAAATTTTTGTGATGTTACGTGCTTGTAAACCGCGATCGGTTTCAACCATTTCGAACTCGACGTCTGCGCCTTCTTCGATGGTTTTGAATCCGTCCATCTTCAACTCTGAATAGTGGAAGAACACATCTTTGTCATCTGCTAACTTGATGAATCCAAATCCCTTTTCTTTGTTAAACTTCTTAACTTTTCCTTGCATTAATAAAATCCTATGCCTTTCCCGTAATGATACTATGCACTACTGGGTTTATAATACCATAAGATTTCAAAATTGCAAGCAAAATACTGTTGACTATTTTTTCTTGATTGTCAAAGAACCTTTGTGATCCCAAGAAGTATGCAAAGCCAAGACCACAATCGATACCGAATTCCCTTCATTCATAAGCAAATCATGACAAGCCTTCAAGCTCGAACCCGTCGTACACACATCATCCACCACAAGGATCTTATGATGTTTGCGTATGCTGGGATCTTTTAGTTTGATCGCATTCGCAATCAAGCGTCGATCCGATGCCGACTTCAAACTCTGCTTAACATCTTCTTTCACAAAGGTATCCTGGACGTCCCATGGTTCAAACATTCCCTGGACCGCATGGAATCCACGCTCTCGTGTCTTCATTTCTGAAGAAGGCACACAGACCTTGTAGTTCTTACGATACTTCCAAGCTAAGTAGTAACGCAAGTCATTATGAAAAACTTTTACCAAACTTTCATCGTAGAGCTCCTTGATGCGATGCATCAGTTCACTCATGCCCTCGTTATACCAATACAAAGCATAAACGGAGAGTCCATCAACGTTTATTATCTTATTACAAGGACGTAGCTTTCTACGACAGTCAGAGCAGAGAATGTCATGGCTCGTAAACAGCTCATAAAGATCTAAACCCTCTACGAGCGACTTGAAACAAGCGATGCATTGGCCTGCTGGATGTCCCTGAGACAAGCTTCGATGTTTCGTGAAGGACTTGAACATAGAAACAACACCTCTCCTTCTGGATCCGAAAAACTTCGTCCAACGCGTCCTGCGATTTGGATCAGACTGGCATGTGTGAACACACGATGATCCGCATGCATCACACAAACATCGATGCCACTGAAGGTCACGCCTCTCTCTAATACCGTCGTACAAATCAAGAACTTGATCTCACCCATCTTAAATGCCCGTATCCGTTCATCCAAGTGTTCATACCCTGCATACACAAAATCAAGTTTTAATATATTCATCAATTGATTCCCCAGATGAATACTTGGCACAAAAATCAATGCTTGTTTCTTGCGCTTCGCCAACCATCGTTGTAAGACAATCAATTGAACGTAATGCAAACCTGTTTTTACTTTTGGCACACTCAACGGATACCCATGCGGTCGAACAGAGAGTTTCACTTCGTGCAGCTGTCCTTCTTTGACGCTGTTTCTCAATTCTAAGCTTGGTGTGGCAGTGAGATAAACAACACTCCCTTTGCACGCCATTTTCGCAAAACCCTGCAATGTTTTATCCTCACTGAACGGATACGCATCGGGTTCATCCAAAATCAACACATCGAAAAATTGATGGTAACGAAACAGTTGATGCGTCGTACACACGATCAAATGCCCATTGATTTCAGCAGTATGCCCTTCGCACACTGCCCTCACCACCAACTCTGGGAATATAATCTTCAAACGCTCATGTAACTGAAGCACCACTTGTCTCCGTGCAACCGCGATGCCCACTGTCATCTTTCGATTGAGTACAGATCGGATCGTTTCAATCACAAGCTCTGTTTTACCTGCCCCACATATCGCATTGACCAAGACGTCTCCTTTACGACTTGCTTGTTCAATAGTTTTAGAACATTCCAATTGTGCTTCCGTCAAATCATAACTCAGGATGGGTTCAACCAAATCCTCCGCAAATACAGCGGTTCCCTCATCACCTTGATATGTCAAACACTTGCGACATATACTTCGCCTTTGATTCACAATGAAATAACGTTGATCTTTTTCTCCACAGCGTGGGCATTGGTCCATACTGCTATTTATGCAGTGAAAAGATTTATTCCTAAATCAATCTACTATATTGCATTACAATATAGCTAGTGATATATTATAGCTGAAGGAGAACACAATGAATCCACAATTTAAAAAAGGTGTCCTAGAACTCTGCGTATTATCCCTATTAAAGCAAGGGGATAAATATGGCTACGAACTCACAGAGGCAATATCCAAGCAAATATCCATAGCAGCTGGAACTCTCTATCTTGTCTTAAAACGACTGAATGATGAAGGGTACTTTACAACGTATCTTGTCGAATCAGAATCCGGTCCTGCACGCAAATACTACCATCTCACTGAAAAAGGCATGAAGCACCATACTTCTCTAAAGAATGAATGGTATGCATTCATCGATCAAGTTGATCAACTGATAAAGGAGAATCCAAATGACTAAAGAGAAGTACATGAATACATTACGCGAACGCTTGAACCAACTGAACATTGAAGGCAGAGAAGATATCCTTAATGATTTTGAAGCACATTTTACATTAGGCAAACAAAACGGTCACAGTAATGAAGAACTGATGGAGTCCCTTGGTTCAATCGAAGAAATTCTTGAGTCTTATGAAAATCTACAGTCACCAAGCGATGAGAAGATTCACATTGATGGCCATGATCAAAAGAAAGAATTCACCAATAAGATCACAACCATCGATATCAGTGCCCGACACGCGGATACGAAAATAACCACATCAAAGGATAATGGATTCCATGTGGACTTATATAAAGAAGGTAAACTTCTTGAACGCTTGAGTCATGCCTTGATTGCTTACCAAGAAGAAGATGTCTTCTATGTTAAAGTACTTCCTTTATTCCCTCATAAATCCAGCGGACAATATGACCTTTCAATCCAAGTCCCGCATGATTTGCCAAATCTCATCTTAAACACAAGCAGTGGGGATGGCATACTTAAGAACATCACAGTTCAAGAAATTAGAATCAACTCAGCCAGTGGTGATTTTAGACTTATGGACATCAACTCCGAACGAGTTGATATCGAAGTTGCCTCATCAGACTTTAAACTCATAGATGTTCGCGGAGACATGTACATTCGATCTGCATCAGGCGATTTTCAGATTGAACAATCCAATGGAGAGAATTTCATTTATCAGAGTGCCAGCGGTGATTTAAAGCTTAATGGCGACTATGAAACGATTCACTTAAACAATGTAAGTGGTGACATCAACGCACAACTTAAAACCATAAAAAAAATGCACGTCTCTAATATCAGTGCCGATATCCATGTGAAGATTGATAATAATAATGATCTTCTAATTTCTTCAAGTACGCTAAATGGTACATGTGAAGCTTATCAATTCGGTAATGATCTCATGCTTAAACAATTGGGACAGGTTCAAATCGGTGAACCCAAAACCCAAATCAAACTGAAGACGATTTCCGGCGACATCCGCCTAGACTTGGAATAATCCAAGTCTTTTTTATTAAAAATCCTCAGCCTTTCGGCCAAGGATGAATCCCTTCTGGTGTAACCAAGAAACTTTCTTGTGCAAGCTTTGCCATCGGTGTGTCCGACAGTGAGTCTGAATAGAACGAATGAACCTGTGCATCAGGATATAGCTCCCTAAAACGTTTTACCTTCTCTTCCCCATAACAATTCGCTTGCGAAACCCCGGTCTTTGGATTGACACGTGACGCAATCAAGGTAACGCCCAACTTATCACAAATTGGCTTTAACATGAACTCTGGTGATGCCGAGATGATCACATCGCTTGAATGTTTCTGTAATTGATAGTATTCCATCAACTTGTGCTCATGGAGTTTCCAGAACTCTTCGACGCGTTGATCCATGTTTTTGATGTGTCTAAAGTAACGATAGAAAATTGTCTTCATCTTCGTTTTTGGGATTAAATGCATACTATAGGCAATAAAGGCAAGGCCTTGTGAAAACACATGGATCAGTATGATGGGATCCTTTTTAAGATTGAACTTATAAAAATCCATCGAACTATCATCCCGATAAATCGTTTTATCAAAATCATACACATTCATTAAGCCTGACCCCCTTGACGCAAATATGGAAAATGCAAGATAAAGGTGCTTCCTTCATCTTCACGACTCACGACTTCAATGCGACCACTGTGCATGTTCACAACCGTTTGAACCAAAGCCAAACCTAAACCCAAGCCATCTTTCGCATGGTTCTCACTTCGATAAAAGGGTTCAAAGATATGCGCAAGATCTTTCTGTGCAATACCACGCCCGTTATCTTTTATCGATATGGTAAAGGAATCTTCTTCAAAGTCTGTCACAATCTCAACCATGCCATTCTTCTTATTGTATTTAATCGCATTCTCAACCAAATTATACAACGCACGATAGATCAACACTTGATTACCGTAACTAATGGGTCCCGAATGCGTATGATAATTCAACTTCACACCCTTATCTTCTGCCAACAGACTCAAATCATCCACCACATCCATGATCAACTCTTCCACATTCAACACATCATTCAGACTATCCTGACCCTCTTGCGAGGTATCCAGTAGGGTCTCGACCAAGGCATTCATCTTCTTTACAGTCTTTGAGACCACATTCAGCGTGTTCTGATAATCCTCAATCGTCTTATCCGATTGCTCATTGAGCACATCGATATGCGTCTTGATTACGGATAAGGGCGTCTTCAATTCATGCGCCATACTCGCATTAAAGCGTTTTTGATAACTCAGCGCCGCATCCAACTTCGATGTGATTGCGTTGTGTGAAGCACGAATGTCCTCCAATTCCAAATAATCCTGCTTATGCGCAATATTCTCAAGGGGATGTGTTCGTAGTGTTTTCCCCAACTGCACGATCGGTAAGATCAAATGACGATAACCGTAATGCAACAAGTAGCCTGTCGCCAATACGAGAAAAGCCCAAAATCCAATCGTACGACTCGAAGGCATGATGTCAGTCGCCAATACATTCGGCTCAACCATCCGTGCATCTTCCGCAATCGCCATCTCCGCTTTCCCTGAAAACATGATTTCTTGTTCATCGTTTTCAATGGGTCGATTCATCCACGCAAAAACACTTCCAATCGTGCCTAAAACAAGGACCCATAAAATAAGATATTGAAAGACTTTCGTCTGTAAACTCTTGCGTTTCATCTTAAGGGTTCAGTCGGTAACCGACACCTTTCACCGTTAGGATCACATCATCCCGCTCGGTAATCGCATGAATCTTCTTACGCAATGCATAGATATGAACACGCATGACATCTGTAAAAGGATCCGCTTCTTCATTCCAACACTTTTCCAATAATTCTTCTGCACTCACGATATGGTCCTGATTCTGCAAGAGATAGGAGAAAATCGCATACTCCTTAACCGTCAAACCAATGACTTTATCTTTATGCTTCACTTGATGCAAAGCCAAATCCAGACTAAAATCACCACTGACTAAAATCGTGGGTTTAACCGAGAAATCACGTCTCATCAAGGCTCTTAAACGTGCCTTTAATTCCTGGAAATCGAAAGGTTTGATCAAGTAATCATTTGCACCTTTATCCAAACCCGCAATCCGTTGATCGACAGTGTGATTCGCACTCACGATCATGATCTTCGTCTGATCATCTTCTTCACGAATGCTTTCCAATAATTCTAAACCACTCATCTTGGGTAGATTCAAGTCTAAAACAATACAGTCGTATTTATTATACGAGAGCAGTTCTAAAGCATCTTCAGCACTCGCTGCCGCATCGATGCCATAGCCCTCAGCCTTCAAGCCTTTTTGGTACGCATTCAATAAATCTTGTTCATCTTCTACTAACAGAAGTTTCATACACGTTTCCTTTTCATACTCATTATAAACAAGATGAAGATGATTCCAAATTCAATCAGCAATAAATGAATTCGATAATTCCTAAGAATCTCAAATACTTCGTTATTTGGTAACATCGCCTCATCCCTCCTACAGCTGTATCCTAGCAGAAAGATGATTAAGTTAAGATTAAGACGTTTTTAACAATAAATTACTTCGTATTTGTTAATTAAAAGAGAAAAGTCGGTTTACACCGACTTACTTAGACGCATCAATCATCAATTGAGCAAGTTTATTCGAGAATCCAATTGG
>JBLJAX010000117.1:0-2272 GCA_047637795.1 Erysipelotrichaceae bacterium
CGGATAAAAGTAAGCAGGTTATTTTAACGTGCACAATATGTTTGAATCGTAATTACACCACTTCTCGTAATAAAAGCAATGCGACAACGCGCTTGGAATTGATGAAGTTTTGTAAGCATTGTAATCAGCAGACCTTACATAAAGAAACAAAGTAGGAGGAGAGCAAATGTTGAAATGGTTCAGTCTCTCAGGGATATTTACAGAAATTAAGCGGATTCGCTGGCCAAAGGCTGATGAACTCCAACATAGTACATTGGTTGTCATCATCTTTATCGTGTTCTTCGGAATCTTCTTTGTCATCAGTGAGGCAGCCATTGCCTTCTTCCTCCGCATGATTGGAATTGGAGTCTAAGATGGAAGATATCGTAAAAGAGTGGTATGTCGTCAATACCTATGCAGGACATGAGAATCGCGTAAAAGAAAATCTTGAACGTCGTGTTGAAACGATGGGTTTGGAAAACAACCTTTTTAGAATCTTGGTTGCGGAAGAATCTGAAATCGAAATCAAGAATGGCAAAAAGGTTGAACGGATGCGTAATCTTTTCCCGGGCTATTTGTTCGTGGAAATGATCATGACCGATGAAGCATGGTATGTCGTTCGTAATACCCCAGGTGTTACCGGATTTATCGGATCTTCAGGTGGTGGTGCGAAACCATTCCCAGTGTCTGCGGATGAAATCGAAACGATCTTCAGACGTTTAGGCTTGAGTGAAAACAAAGTTGTCGTGAATTTCAGCGTCAATGATCATGTCCGTATTCTCAATGGTCCATTCAGTGGTCTTGAGGGTGTTGTGGAAAGCATGAATGATGAGTCACAATCTGCGGTTGTGTTGACCACCTTGTTTGGTCGTGAAACACCAACTGAGATTGCCTACATTGATTTAGAAAAAACACTATAATACATCCGCAAGGATGTATTTTTAATGGAGGAACAGATGGATGATATTTTAAAGAAAATGCATGTCAAGTCAGATATGCGATTGGCTTATGTGGATCTAGAGGGTATTTTGAAACCGTATCTGGATGCACAAACAACAGCTGTTGTCGTTGAAAACGAAGCGGATGTGGTGTTGGGTCTTGTCTTGGCGATGAAAGATGTGGATGCGTGCGTTGAACAAATGAAAGCGAAACGTAAACCAGGTTCGAATATTTGGATGGTATATCCAAAAGCCAAGAAAGGATTCAAACCCGATGTCAATCGTGACATCTTGTTTGCATATACTCAAGAACGCCATCAATTGATTGCGAATGGGAATATTGCCTTGGATGAAGACTACTCGATGTTGAGGTTTAAAGATCTCATTTAATGTATAAAAACAGCCATTTATTTTACATGTAGCCAAAACGTGTTAAAAATTTCGAAAAAATTTAACATGAGTTGATAACGTGTAAAAATATACATGTTTTTGGCTGAGTTAACGACGATTTCATGTGATTTAGATTAACGACGATTTCATGTGATTTATGAGTTGACTTCAATAATCTTGGAGCTTATAATGATTAAGCCTATAGGCAAATCCGTGGGAGGATGACATTCATCCATTTTAACCGCGGCTAACATTTCAAAAAAGGAGGAATGTCTAGTGAGTAAGAAAATCGCAAAAGTTGTCAAGCTCCAATTCCCTGCTGGCGGAGCACGCCCAGGACCAGCTTTGGCATCTGCTAGCGTCAACATGCCACAATTCTGTGCGCAGTTCAATGACGCAACACGTGATCGTGCAGGGGATATCGTCCCAGTCATCATCACAGCATTTGAAGACAAGTCGTTTACGTTTGTCTTGAAAACAACACCTGCTGCTAACTTGTTAAAGAAAGCTGCAAACGTTGCAAAAGGTTCCGGTAGTGCAAAAGCTACCAAAGTCGGAAAAATTTCCGTCGAAGATTTGAAGAAAATTGCCGAATACAAATTGCCTGATCTCAATGCAAATGATGTGGAAGGTGCTATGGCGATCATCGCTGGTACCGCACGCAACATGGGCATCGTAATCGAAGGCTACGACAAATAGGAGGTCACCATGGCAAAACAAGGTAAACAATACGTTGCGGCTGCTCAATTGGTTGACCGTAACATGCTGTATAATGTCGATGAAGCAATCACATTGGCACGTAAAGCAAGCTATGCAAAATTCAATGCATCTGTCGAACTTTCATTCCGTCTAAACGTGGATCCACGTCATGCGGACCAACAAATCCGTGGAGCAGTTGTACTGCCACACGGTACAGGACGTACTCAACGCGTCTTGGTCATCACACAAGGTGCTAAAGAAAAAGA
>JBLJAX010000118.1:0-5054 GCA_047637795.1 Erysipelotrichaceae bacterium
CATCACGAGCAATCTTGAAACTCTATCGCGAACTGGGTGGTGAAATCATCACCATCGGCAGTGATACGCATAGAGCAGAACACTTAGGTGCATACATTGATGAAGCAAAAACAGAACTCTTAAAACTAGGCTTCTCACATCATCATAGCTTTGCGAAAATGAAGCCCATTGCGCATCCAATTCTAATAAAGTAAAAGACAGGTTCAAAGACCTGTCTTCTATTGATATGGAAATTGAGATACCAAGGCAACATCAATGATTGAAGCATCAAGTTCAAATTCCTCCGCAATCGCATCAATGAGTCGTTCTTGATAGCTCAACATGTCTTCATAACTTTGAATCTCAATATATGCATTCAGTATGATGGCTGTGAAGCGGTTTTGATAATCCTGCGTTTCCACAATTCTTTTTAATTCATCTTCTGCATTGAAATCAAAGCTGATAAAGATTGATGTCTTATCGATTGTCTCAGAAATCAATGGCAACTTATCTGATTTTAGAAATCTCAGATACTGATCATCTTGAGCTTGTATAAGCACATTACGATTGGGAATATTAAGTAGTCTGATGATATCATTTCTTGTCATCTTCGCAAGTTCATCAACCGAGAGTTCAGTCTCTATGCGCTCCCAACCCTCTTGTTTAGCGAATTCTTCGATATCCCTGGGTACAAGAATATTTGAATCACTCATCAATGGTATTGCTTCAACACTTATGGAGCCAAATTCAAGGATCAAGTCATACTTATCAATGATATCTTCGATGATCGGTTGCCATAAATTCACCCCCATTACATCAAATTCATCACTTGTTTCATACGTATCAACAATCTGCACGAATTCATTTAGGATAAACTGTGATTCCAAATAGACTTCTTGAATCGTCATATTTCGATTCGGATTGACCTGCGAAGTGAAGTAGATATTAAACCCTTCTTCACCGAAATAAACACTTGTGTTCGCTTGACGTGGATCTAAAAGCCGTAGACTCGTCTGACCACTCGCATCCAAAGCCCAAAGGATATTCATTTCATTTTTGAAGTATTCATTAAATGGATCCGTACTAGCGAAGAAGTCATTTTGAATAAGATGATATTCACCAATCGCTCTATCTTTAATTTCATAGAGCGGATAGATCCGACCATTAATGTCCAAATCAAATACATCCATGTATTGAACTGGTGTTAAAACATCATAACTGATTGTATTTGCCGCAAGTGACAACCAATATAAACATTCTTGTTTCAACTTATCTTTATCTTCAGTCTTAGCAATGTTCGTTGGATAGGTACCATAGCCACTTGCCTTCCACAGTACTCCCATTTCTTTCTTCACAACATAACAGGAAGCATCTTCTTTTTGCTTGACCATCACAACGGCATAATCCTTTTCATATGCTAAAATGCTAGCGACCGCTTGATTGAAATACTGTGATCGTCCTGCATTGAGTGCTGCGGACTTGGCGCTTAAACGAATGCCGTTGATGCCTGCTAAGAAAACAAGTAACAAAGCAAGCAGAATCATGTTTAGAACTAATTTTCTGTGTTTACGCATCGTCTTACCTCAAAGCTTTCTCAAACGTTTCAGATACTTGTTTGTATTTCAATTCTACTTGAGTGAATTCAAGTGGTACATTTTAGTAAATTAGCACATGCCAATGTTCATACGTAAGTAATCCATCACTCTTTGCATTAAAAACTTCGTCATCTATGTGCAATTGTCCATACTGGTGTAAGTCAAATATCTGTTCATTTAAATGAAATAGATCAAATGCATGCATTTCTTGGTAAAGAAGAATGATCGTCCCATCTTGTGTCTGGATCAAACGATCGATCAGCAGTTCACCATCATTCAACTTGATCGTAAGAGCTAAATCTTGATTTAATTGGGCAATTCTTTCAGAATCACCCAGACCGCTCATAAATTGATGGATATCGAAATCCTGATCACTTACGAAACGCTTTGAGAGTTGATGTGTCATAAATTTCGATCCGACAAAGAAAATGCTATAAACAAGTGTGACAACGACGAATAATCGAGAAATCCACCACAACCATCCAATAATAGGATGATGAATTTGATTGAGGTCCTTGCCAATAACAACGGGATCACCCATGTCTTCAATGACACGTCGAGTGAGCTCAGAACTTTCAAGTCCTTGTTCAGCATATTCATCTTTCAAATCCGCGAGATGACTCATCAATTCGCGCTTGATATTCTTATGCTCAAAAACAAACGCGATTTGATTTAGTACATTTTTGATATAGTCATCAAACTCATTCGAATTCATAATGATGCGTGTCCAAAACACGATGTACGGAAGCTTTAAAAATCTCCCATTGTGCTTTCTCATCTTCAAGCTGTTTTAATCCAACTTTGGTAATCTGATAATATTTGCGCTCTTTATTATTCTCAGCTGTCTTGAAATAAGACTTCACATAGCCTAGATTCTCAAAGCGATGCAAAATCGGATACAAAGTACCCTCTTTAAACTGAAACACATTTTCTGACAACAATTCCAAATTCTTAATGATTTCATAGCCATACATGTCTTTACGACTGATTAACGACAGAATGAGCAAATTAGAACCAACTCCGATGTAGTTTTTATCCATACCTAGTTCTCCTAGGTATATAGTACATCGAACATCTAGGTATGTAAAGTATAAAAGTGATAATTGTGAATCAATTCATCAAGAATCGACCCCAATCATCACTATCTGATTCAAAGTTTAAGATAAATATCAATGTTTCTTATGCACTGTCCAACTAAGTCCATACAACAATGATATCAATAAAGCAGGTCCACTGATGAAGAATACTGCAGGATTTACTGCTGAACCACTCGGCTGATTTGAACCCATGACCATCATAAATAATCCAATCGCAATCAATGCAAAACCGATCATACCAATGATATCTTTCTTCCATGCAAGTACAATGACGAGAATGATGCCATAGGCTGGTAGATTATGCATGAAGAAACCAATCAATTGATCTGTAAGTGAACTCGTCGCATCAAACACGTCCAATGAAAACATCATGATGAATAAGGTAAAGAGAATTGCTAAGACGCGAGGCATCCAATAAACTATTTTTTTCATCCGTCATTTCCTCTGAAAGCTTACTTTAGATATCCATGCCACTAAACATGATGTAAAGCGCCAGTATCGTCACATATAGGATTGCGAAATGATACATCCAAGGAAGCTTCAGTCGCCAAACATAGTAAAGCGCTGGTGCAACAACCAAGGCTCCCGCAAGTAGAATCATCCATTGTGGCTGTTGGTAAAGCATGACCCCAAGCGCAACCAACACGGCCATTAGAGGCATTGTGATCAATGTGGCTCGTAGTGTATGTTTAACTGTTTCAGACTTAATATTGATTTTAAAGCCCAGCCAAGTAATGAGAATCAATGCTAGAAACCCAAGTGCCCTTGATAAAACGGGAGGTGCTGATTGCATATCTGCACCCAACAATGAAATACTTAGATTAACAATCAGTGCAAAGACAATAAAAGCAAAATTGAACAAAATAAAGCCACCTGCCATGATTACAATCGCAGGTAATATCGTCCCTAGCAACTTAGTGTTTTTCATGATGATGCCTCCTTTGCATCAAACGTTTCGTTCTTAAGGAGCGCACCAAGATGCGCTTCAATGTCATCCAAATCAAACGATGCATAGTGTCTTCGATATAAAGGATCCAATAAACGATAATGTTGGGATACAAGATTTTGTTGGATCATGTATCCTCCTCTTTTAAGAATGGTTTTCCACCAAAGCTTACCACCCCATGTTTTGGGGTATTTGACATCCATATCATTGAAGGCTATTGCGACAATGATGTCTTCGACATTTCCGCCTAAGGCATTGATTAAGATTGAACTATTCGAAAAGATACTTGCTAAAGCGACAGATCCTGTCCAACCTAAACTACTACGTTCCTTTTCGATTTCAACCAATGTCTTCTTAGATAAACCCAAAAGCATCGACATTTTATCCTGTGTCAAACCATATTCACTTCGAATCAGTTTTACCTGCGTGTCCATCAATTTTATAAAATTTTCACGTGTCATATGCAACCTCTATCTAGTGTAATATTACACTTTATGGATATTTTTACAACACTTAAAAACGTCTTTTCAGACGCTTTTCACAATTAGATTATGATAATTAATCAAAGATTGGGAGTTTCTCTAGGAAGATGATATCTTCTCGTAATGCCGCATCCCCTTCAGCCAAAATGGCCGCTCGTGCTACCACAATCCCCCCTGCTTGTTCAACCAAGCGTTCCATCGTCGCAAGCGAAGCACCGGTACTGATCACATCATCAATAATTGCGATGTGTTTTCCTTTGATTCGATCCACATCGAAACGATCGAGAACCATGATTTGTTCAGATGTTGTCGTGATGGATTGAACCGCATCCACCATTGCGTCTTGCATATAGGCTTTGATGCTTTTACGGACAACCACATAGCGAGATAAACCCATTAATCGAGACATTTCATGCAGTAAAGGAATGCCTTTTGCTTCAGCCCCAACCAATAGATCTACACTAGGCAATTTGGATACAAGCAAGGGTGCGGTGGCTTGAATCAGCTCCCCATCGCCAAGCACGACAAAGCTTGCGATGGATAACTTTTCATTTAAACGGATGATGGGAAGCTTACGCGTCAATCCAGCGATATTCAAGGTATATTGGATAAACATATCCTTTTCTCCTTTTTGTTTATTCTAGCAGAGAAATAATAGAATACAAATTAAACCAAAATCGATTCTAAAATCCTCTGGTTTGCCCTCTGAATGGCGCTTGTTTGTTTTGATTGAACTCATCGATGCCAGGACCCCCTAAGTTCTTCAAGCGCCACAGTCCATAGACATAGGTCACAACCAAAACGAAAACAGTGAATGGTAAACCAAACAAGGAGGTCACCCAAACCAAAGCATTCAAATCATCCCCAAGATAAAACAACCATTGAACACCAGCACTTATACCAAACATCACAACCCAGAACCACGTCACTTCCCGATAAGCAGGCTTGATGTCAT
>JBLJAX010000119.1:0-2275 GCA_047637795.1 Erysipelotrichaceae bacterium
TTCGCGTAAACTAGGCGCATTGAATGGCTTTATTGAAGAGACTTTATCGGGATTTAAAACCATTAAAGCGTATGCCCAACAAGATACAATGTTTGAAGCGTTCAAGAAACAGAACGATGATGCATCGGAAGCCTATTACAAAGCAGATTATTTTGGCAGTATCGTTGGGCCAAGTGTTGGTTTCATCAATAACATCTCAATGACGCTTATTTCTGTGTTTGGATCCATTCTCTTTCTCTTACAAGCCATCACCTTGGGAAATATTTCTTCATTCTTACTCTATTCACGTAAGTTCTCAGGCCCGATCAGTGAAGCCGCGTCGATGATTGCGGAGCTTCAATCCACATTGGCCGCCGCAGAACGTGTTTTTAAAGTTCTGGAAGAACCCGTAGAAATCATTGTGGACAATCCACAAACGATTGAAAAAGTAAAAGGTCATGTGAAGTTCACCAATGTGAGTTTTGCTTATGACAAAGATCGTCCCGTACTTAAGCATGTGAATCTCGATATTCCAGCTGGAACCTTGGTGGCGGTAGTTGGACCTACAGGAGCAGGTAAAACGACACTCATCAATCTTCTCATGCGATTCTATGAGATTCATGAAGGGAAGATCGAAGTTGATGGGGTTGATATCAAGTCGATGAATCAACACAGTCTACGATCGATGTTTTCGATGGTGCTTCAAGATTCATGGTTGTTTTATGGATCGATCTACGACAATCTGATTTATGGAAACGAACATGTGTCCAAGGAAGATGTGGAACGTATTGCGAAAGAAGTGCACATCCATCATTTCATTGAACGGACACAAGAGGGGTATGATACCTTGATTACCGATGATGGGGTCAATCTCTCCAAAGGACAACGACAGTTGATCACGATTGCCCGAGCCATGTTGGCGGATAAACCCATGGTCATCTTTGATGAGGCCACATCCAATGTGGATACCTTGACTGAGAAGCGGATTCAATCCGCCACTCAGAAGTTGATGCATGGCAAGACATGTTTCGTAATTGCCCATCGTTTGAGTACGATCATCAATGCGGACTTGATTCTTGTGGTTCATGACGGTGAAGTTGTGGAACAAGGAACCCATGCACAGTTGATGTTAAACAAAGGACATTACTATCATCTCTATATGGCGCAATTTGCCTAATCAAAAGCGAGTAAGTCTACTCGCTTTTTAGTTCAATGATTTTTTGATGTCTGAAACTGTAGAGACCAGCATGATGTGTATGCTTTGGGTAGATTGCTCGCAACACACTTAGATAAGCTTCAAGCTGTGATTGATACTTCATTAACATTTCATGTTCATTTAAATGTCTGTCCGTTTTAAAGTCCACACAGTAGACATCGTTTTCATCGACCGCAAAGATATCAAAGATACCACGCAGTACGTCATTCTCATTACGATGAATGAAAGGAAATTCCTTATACACATCCATTTTACACATCTGTACATACCAATCACTGTGATAGAAAGCCATCAACGCATCCACTTCATCCACTGTGCATGATGGGTCAAGTTCAAGGATTTGTTCGCTCGTCCAATCGTTGAGTGGTAAGTTCTCGATCAAGTGATGGAGGCGTGTCCCGCGTTCCTTACCGTCGTTGAAGTTCTCGAGCTCCAATACTTTTGGGACATAAGTATGTGCATGACTGGAAGGACGTTTATAGGAGAGTGTTGGTTCCTCACGTTTCGTATATTGGAAAGGACTTTGTGTTTCTTTACGAACGTGATAACGATCGTCAATTGTTTCTGGCGCAATCAACTTAACTTCAAAACCTTCACCCATGGTTTTAGCAGCTGCCATGGTTAAGAAGGTGTAACCACGGGAACCTAAGATCAAATTGAGATCCAAGTTCTCTTCTTCCAAATTCTTATGATGTTTATCCACGATGATCAACTTCTGCTCAGCTCGTGTCAATGCGACATACCAAACACGTAAGGCTTCTTCTTTTTCTTCTTTGAGTGTCTTATGTTTGATGCCTAAGGTCATGGGGTTATCGCGTCTGAAGCGTTCTGGTAAAAGGATCGTATCCATCCCAATCCCAATATCGTTGTCATAATGGACACGTCCATTGCTGCTCATGTCCTTAAACTGTTTGGTTCCTAAGACAAAGACCAAGGGCCACTCCAAACCTTTGGATTGATGGATGGTCAATACCTTGACCACATCATCTTCTTGAGACACAGGAATGGCTTCCGATGTCTTCTCATCTTGAATCACTTCAACCATTTGAATGAACTCAATCAAACTGAAATTCTCTTCAT
>JBLJAX010000120.1:0-4908 GCA_047637795.1 Erysipelotrichaceae bacterium
CCAGATCCTTGATGACTCTTGCTGTATAGCAATAAAGGAATCATTTCACGTGTATGGTCTGTTCCAGCAAAGATTGGATCATTACCGTGATCGGCTGTTAAAATCAACAAATCATCTTCTCTAAGCTCATTCATGAGTTCACCTAGCTGAACATCGAAGCTCTCGATTTCCTTTGCATATCCGATAGGATCGCGTCGATGACCCCATAGTGCATCAAAATCCACTAAATTCACAAAACAGAGTCCATTGAAATCTGTTTTAGCAGTTTCAATTGTTTTTACCATGCCGTCATGATTGCTCTTGGTCTTGATAGCTTTGGTGACGCCTTCACCATCAAAGATATCATTGATCTTACCGATGCTGATGACATCAAAGTCACCCTCTTTTAATTCATCCAGTGTCGTACGTCCAAATGGCTTCAAAGCATAGTCATGACGATTACTTGTTCGTTTGAACTCCCCTTTTCGAGCACCTAAGAATGGACGGGCGATGATACGACCTACTTTCCATTCATCTTTCATGGTTAATTCACGAGCGATCTCGCAACAACGATATAATTCATCTAAACCGAATGTTTCTTCATGAGCGGCAATTTGTAATACAGAATCTGCAGAGGTGTAGACAATCATGGCATTGGTACGCATGTGTTCTTCACCCAATTCATCTAAGATTTCAGTACCACTTGCGGATTTGTTGCCAATGATGTCATATCCACAGCGTTCTTTCAAGGCATCCAACAACTCAGCTGGGAAACCCGTATCTGTAAATGTTTGAAAAGGTTTATCGATGTAAAGACCCATGATCTCCCAATGACCTGTCATTGTATCCTTTCCTAGACTCTTTTCACTTAACTTCGTGAAATAAGCTGTAGGTTGTGATACAGGTTCCAGATTGGTCAACGGATGAAGATTGACGATGCCAAGCTTTTGCAGATTCGGAATATTCAAGCCATTATTTGCTTTTGCAATATGGCCTAAGGTATCTGAACCCACATCTCCGTAGTCTTGAGCATCAGCAGATGCCCCTACTCCTACGCTATCCAAAACGACTGTAAAGATTCTACGATAGTTCATAATTTCATTCTCCTTTTTTATCATTCATCGGATGGAATTTTTGATAAGCCTCTTGCATCCGTTTCTTCTCAATGTGTGTATAGATTTGAGTTGTGGAGATATCCGCATGTCCAAGTAGTTCTTGAACGACTCTTAGATCCGCACCACCATTTAATAGACTCGTTGCGAAACTATGTCTCAATTTATGTGGAGATATTTCCAAATCCATGCCCAATGCCTGGCTTCTTTTCTTTAACATCGTGTAGACATATTGGCGTGTTATGGCTTTGCCATTGGGTTTGATGAAAACGCGATTTGATTTTGTTTTCAACCATACATAACGGTCCAATTCTAAGTAACGTTTCAAATTATCTACAGTTATGGATGCCATGGGAACCATGCGTTCCTTATTTCCCTTACCTAAGACACGAAGATAAGCTTGATCAAGATAGACTTGGCTGAGCGTCAGCTCTACGAGTTCGCTCACACGCAACCCACATGAATATAATACATCAATCATCGCTAAATGAAAGTGTTCATGCTTGAGATTCTCTTCATGGAGCAGGTTGTCAATTTGACCCTGATCAATGGTTTTTGGATAACGGTGTAGTTTTCTTATTTTCTGAATATGCGAGGCTGGGTTCTCTTTAAGTTGATAGTACTGTTTTAAAAAACGATGAAAATTGATGATGCTCGTTTTGGCTCGCAAAACACTTGCATTCGCATATTCATCGTTCAGTGTTTGTAGATAGGTATTGATTTGCTCAGATTCTACTTGGTCTAGGGCTATATCCTCTTTTAAGAAATACGCAGAATAAGCTTTCAAGTCGCGAAGATAGGCTTGGATCGTGTTTTTGGATTTACGATCGACATACTCAAGCTGTTTCGTGTAAGCTTCGATTGCGCTGTTCCAATCAAACATCGACATTCACCAATCTTTGATTATGTTTCAATAATTCTTGAGCAGCTGACAATGCATTTGGTGTGATCGAACCACTTGCGATCATCGCAAGCTCATGAATACGACCTTCTTCATTGAGTTCAGCGATATTCGTGTTTGTTAGGGTGTTTGCTTGAATCTTAGACACAAGGTAATGCGTTCTTGAACAAGCAGCAACTTGACCGAGATGCGTTACTGAGAATACCTGGGCATGGTGTGCAAGGCTGGACATTTTCTGACCAATGGCTGTTGCGACACGTCCAGAAACACCTGAATCAATTTCATCAAAGATAACCGTTTCAATGGATTGAAGATCATTAAAGATGACTTTCATACCCAACATGAGTCTTGAAAGTTCACCACCACTTGCGACCTTAATCAATGGTTTTAGACTTTCACCAGGATTCATGGAGATTAAAAACTCAACAAAGTCCAATCCACTTGAATTTGCGCCAACTTCACTGAAAACAATCGAAAACTGAGCTTTTTCGAGATAAAGATCACGAATCTCTTTGATAATCGCTGTTTCTAGGGCTCTGGCTTTGTTTTTACGTACTTCACGTAACTCGAGTGCCTTTAGTTCGAAATGCTTGTAGGCACGCTCACAATCGCGTCTCAGCTCTTCAAGGACTTCTTCGCGATGTTCGATCGCATGCATCCGATCTTTTATCTCAGCGTAATGTTCAAGGATCTGCTCAAGTGTACGCCCATATTTCTTTTTAAGTTTATTGATTTGAAACAAGCGATCTTGAATTTGATTCAATCGATCCTCATCATAACTTAGTTCATTGAAGCGATCTTTAAGCTCTTCAATCTGTTCAACCAAATTGAAATAGAGCTCATCAATCGTCTCTGTAACGGGTTTTAAAGTTTCCATCTCATCGATATGACGCAAAGCTTTCACAGCTTCATAGATCTTTTCTCGTGCCCCCTCGTTCTCATCTAAAAGATCGATGGCACTTGTCAATCGAGTCGAAACCTTCTCAAAACTCATGAGTAAACGTTGTTGATTTTCGAGTTCCTCATCTTCACCGACCACAAGATTTGCCTTTTCGATCTCAAGTGATTGAAAACTTAGGAAATCAAGATCATCTGGATTCAAGTCATTTTTTTCTTTTTCATTAAGCTCGCTTTTAAGCTTTGCATACACTTGATAACGCTTTTTGACATCATCCAACAACGCACGATCGATGTTGTACGCATCCAACAATTGTAAATGGTAACGATTATTCAATAAATATTGCGTATCATTCTGACTGTGAATATCCACAAGATATTGACCGATTTCTTTTAATAGACTGACGGGAACACTTCGATTGTTGATTCGATTGATCGATCGCCCCTCTTGTGTCAATTCACGACTAATGATCAGTTCATTCAAATCAAAATCATAATTCAAGTCATTAAATAACGAAGCAATGTGCATGCTCTTCGTTGAAAAAACCGCTTCTATGATGGCCTTGTCGCTTCCATGTCGGATCATGTCCGCTGTAAAGCGATCGCCCATCAATAAACCAATGGCATCGATTAGAATCGACTTACCAGCACCCGTCTCACCTGTAAACACACTAAAACCGGATTTGAAATCCAGTCTTAACTCATCGATCAGAATATAGTTTTTAAGGTAAAGATTTTGTAACATGGTCTCTCTTTAATACGCAGAATGTGGACTAATCCCTATTGACTGCCTTTTTAATTCTTTCAAACAATGAACTGATATCTATATTCTCATAACGTCTTAGATCTGGTACGGAACCATGAGTAACAAAATGATCCATGATGCCAATGCGATCCATATCAAGCTTAAGCTGTCGTTCTGCCAACCACTCCATGATGGCACTGGATAAACCACCCGCCAACATGTCTGTCTCGTAAACAATGACATGCTTATTCAATTGTGTTAGATAATTCAATAATCCATCATCCAATGGTTTAATAAAACGCGCATTGATGACACATACAGGAAGTTGATTCGCATCGATTTTATCTTTGATTTTATCGACATCCGGACCATAAGCCACGACCACAACACGGGCTGTCTCCAGATTACCTAAGACCGTCCACGTTCCAGTTTCAATCATCTCAAAAGCTTCTACTTCACGATAAATCGCACTACCACGTGGATAACGTATTGCATAAGGACGATTCAATTTAAATGCAGTATAAAGGATGTTTTGTGCTTCAAAAGCATCCTTAGGCTGCGCAATGATAAGGTTGGGTAACGGTCTTAAGATCCCAATATCAAAAACACCATGATGCGTAGGACCATCCTCCCCTACCAAACCACTGCGATCAATTCCAATCACAACGGGACTCTCCATACGTGCGATATCATGATTGATTTGATCATAGGCTCTTTGAATAAAGGTGGAATAAATCGATAGAAATGGTTTCAAGCCATTCAAAGCCATGGCAGATGCCAAAGTAGCCGCATGCTCCTCAGCAATACCACAATCGATGCTTCTTTGTGGATATAAAGCAAAGAATTTTTCTAACTTACTGCCTTGAATCATGGCAGGTGTGATTACGGTTAGTTTTGGCTCTTGTTTCGCCAAACGAATCAACGTTTCAGAAACGACTTCAGACCATGATAAGTGATTCAAAGGCAAAGAACCAAGATTGTTGCCAGTATCAGGATCAAATTGATTAACCCCATGCCAACGACCATTCTTATCATTTTCCGATAAGTGGAAACCTTTACCTTTGGTTGTGATCACATGAACTAAAACAGGCCCATCATGTTGCTTGGCGGTTTCCAAAGCATTGAACAATTCATGATAATTATGACCATCAATTGGGCCTAGATATTCCAAGCCCATTTCGGTGAAAATCGAAGGATGAATAATGGAGCGTTTGATTGAATCTTTGACAACACGCATTCCTTTTAGAACTGCAGAACCGACGAAGTTTTGATTT
>JBLJAX010000121.1:0-4666 GCA_047637795.1 Erysipelotrichaceae bacterium
CAGGGGCAGAACTCCCTGCGGTCATCGTCAGTGTCAGTCGTGGGGGTCCAGGTTTGGGTGGGATTCTACCTGCTCAAGGAGACTATAATCAAGCCACACGGGGTGGAGGCAATGGGGACTATAAAGTCATCGTCTTAGCACCCAATGGTGTACAAGAAGCCACGGAAATGGTTCGTAAAGCATTTTATCTTGCGGATACCTATCGTAATCCTGTCATTGTGTTGGCGGATGGGGTCATTGGTCAAATGATGGAGCCGGTTGAAATCAATACGGAACCATTGCCTTTGATTGATAAACCTTGGGCAAGTGATGGCAATCTTTCAAGAGGACATCGCAATGTGGTGAACTCCTTGTTTCTAAATCCTGTGGAGTTGGAGAAACACAATCTGGATCTAAGAGCGAAATATGATTTGATAGAGCAAAAAGAGGTGGACTATGAACTCAGTCATGATGAAAATGCGGAAGTGATGTTTGTGGCCTATGGGACACCTTCACGTATCGTCAAGGCTGCGATTGAAAATCTAAAGGCAGAAGGCATCAAGGCCTGTCTATTTAGACCAAAGACACTGTATCCATTCCCTTATAAAGCTTTGAAAGAAGCGGCACAGGGAAAGAAATTCGTCTTGTGTGCTGAGTTATCCATGGGTCAAATGATCCAAGATGTTCGTTTAAGTTTGGAAGGCAGTGTACCGGTACACTTTTATGGTCGTGCCGGAGGAATGGTCTTTGAACCGAAAGAGCTTGTCAATGCGGTTAAAGAACATTGTGGAGGACGCTAAGATGACTGTCGTATTTAAGAAAACCAAGGGTTTGACCGATGCGCCATTCAGTTATTGTCCTGGATGTACACATGGGATCATTCATCGTTTGGTTGCGGAGTGTTTAGAAGAATTGGATCTCTTGGATCATAGTGTTGCGATCGCATCCGTAGGTTGTTCCGTCATGAGTTATGAATACTTCAATTGTGATGCGATTCAAGCCGCACACGGACGTGCTCCCGCGGTGGCGACAGGTGTCAAACGGGTTCATCCTGAGAAGATCGTCTTCACGTATCAAGGTGATGGGGATTTGGCTTCGATTGGAACAGCTGAAATTGTTCAAGCGGCGCATCGCGGTGAAAACATCACCGTCATCTTCGTGAACAATGCGATTTATGGCATGACGGGGGGTCAAATGGCCCCAACAACCTTAGCAAACCAAGTCACCACGACCTCACCACGGGGACGTGATGTGGCGATGACAGGTGAGCCCATCAAGATGTCTGAATTGATGGCGACCATTCCAGGTTCCGCCTATATCGAACGTGTCATGACAGCGGATCCACTCAGTGTGCGTAAAGCGAAGAAAGCGATTAAGAAAGCCTTCCAATACCAAATTGAAAACAAGGGTTTCAGTATGATTGAAGTCTTGTCTTCCTGCAATATCGGTTGGGGTTTGAGTCCAAACGATGCCTTGCAATATATTAAGAATGAAATGGCAACGTATTTTCCTTTAGGTGTGTATAAGGATAAAGGAGTCTAAGATGAAAACAATCAAATGTGTATCCGCAGGCTTTGGGGGTCAAGGAGTCTTGACCGTTGGTCAGCTGATTGCGATTTTAGCCATGGATAAAGATTTAGCGGTGAGTTGGATGCCATCGTATGGACCTGAAATGCGCGGTGGTACAGCCAATTGTCATGTGGTGATTGATGAAAAGGAAGTGAGTTCTCCCTTGATTGCGGAGGGCATCACCCATCTGCTGGCGATGAATCAACCGGCTTTGGATAAGTTTCTACCTCGATGTGCAGAAGATGCGGTGATCGTAAGCAACGCATCATTGGTCAAGCATGTGCCCAGTGATTTCAAAGGAACCTTGATTCCAATCGATTTCAATCAGATCGCTCAAGACTTGAACGAACTCAAGGTTGCGAACATGGCTGCTTTTGGAGCGTTACTGAAAACCATGCCGATATTTAGTTCAGACGAAGGCATTGAGGCCATCATTAAAAAACTCGGCAAGAAGAATGAATCCCTCACCGAGTTGAATATCAAAGCATTTGAAATCGGTTATGCATTAAGAACATAATCCAGAGTATCCAAGGAGCTTAGGCTCCTTTTGTTTTGTCTTGCATGATCATGTAATAGAAACTTGGGACGACAACCATGGTTAGAATGGTCGACACCAATAAGCCAAAGAAGAGCACCAAAGCCATTGGGGCGGTCATCGGATCTTTGGATATAATCAAAGGAATCAAACCGATACAAGTGGTGATGGTCGTAAGCATGATGGGTCGATAACGTGCATCCACGGCATTCTGACACGCTTCTAAAAGTGTTTGGCCTTGTCTTAAGCCTTCGTCCATGACTTCCATAAGAAGGATGCCATTGTTTACGACAATCCCAATCAAGCTGACAGCACCGAGCAGTGCCATGGCTTGGATATCGGATCCAAAGAGATACAAACCAAGAAAGACGCCGGTTAAGGAAAGTGGAATGCTGGTCATGATGATCAAAGGTTTGATCCATTTTTCAAATTGAACCAGTAGGATCAAATAAATCACGAGTATCGCAATCAAGGCGGAATAGCCAAGATTCTCGATTAAAAGAAAGATATTTGTCAGTTCACCATCAAAGCGAACCGAAACACCATCCGGTAAGTTGAGTTCTTCAAGTTTGTTTCTAAATGTTAATTCAATCAAAGGAGCGGAATAGCCTGGACGAATGTCGGATAAGACGGTGATCGTCCGTTGACCATTGTGACGGTAGATAGATGGAATGTTTGCCTCTAGATCCAAAGACGCCAGTTGATACAGCTGCATGGTGGTTTCTGTGGCAGAGGATTGAATCGGAAGTCGATACAAATCATCCAATGAAGAAATATCACCTTTGACTAAAATATCCATTTCCTGACCGCCTGCTTTAAAGCTGGAAGGACGGGTACCCATTAGTGCGGTATTGATCTGTTTGACGATGTCATATTTTAGAATGCCACTGGTCGAAAGAATGTCCTCATGGATGTTTACGACATACTCATATTCCTTTGGCACATTGTTATCGCGGATGTTGTAGGTGCCTTCGATTTCTTCGAGTACCGTTTTGATTTGATTCGATGCGATCAAAAGTGATTCTATGTCTTCACCACTCAAGGTAAAGACCAATTTAGCATCCGTAGGCATGGCATATTCGAGATATTTAACTTCCAATTTAGCGCCGGCAATGCTTTGATCGAGTCGCTGTTGGAGTTCAAAGCCGAATTCCTCATTGGTGTTAAATGCACTGTTGGATAAGTCTAATTTTAAAAGAAACTGCGCTTTATCGTCCCCCGGATTCGAGTTGGGAACAGTGATGAAGAACTTAGGAAGACTGGTCCCCACAGAAGTGACGATCTCCTCGATTTCGGGGTATTCTTCGAGAATCGCATAGACTTGGTCATGAACGTTTTGAGTCTTCTGAATGGATAGAGTCTCTGCTTCAAGATTGATGTAGAGAACGGGTTTATCGGAATAAGGGAAGAAACTGATGCCCAATTGGGTAAATAATAGAGCGGATACACCTAAGCTCAAGAAAGACACAAAGAGCGTTCTTTTTGGGTACTTAAGACCCAAGGCAAGCAGATCATCAAAGAATTTACGAATCGGTGAATTGCTTGTCTTATTGATTCGTTTTTCATTTTCTTTGGTGAAAAAGTAATAAGCGAATACGGGCACAATCAACATTGCCACGAAGTATGAAGCAACGAGTGTCGAAATGATGACAATCGGAATAGTCGCGACGGTTTTACCAATGACCCCAGGGACAAACAACAGAATCCCAAAAGTGACGATGGTGGTTAATGTCGATGTGAAAACGGGAGCAGCGGTTTCTTTGATGGCAGCCAAGATGGCCACTTCAATGGGTTTGTCTTGATTCACATGAACTTGGATCGCATCACTGACTACGATCGCATTGTCCACAAGGATGCCCAACGAGATAATCAATGCCGCAATGGATATGAAATGAAATTCAATTTTGAGTAGATACATGACGATGAACGTGATCAAAACAGAGATGGGCAAGGATAAAGAAATGATCAATGCGTTGCGTAAACGGACCCCAATCATGACGACGATGATGATCAAAGCGATGCTTTCCGCTAGGTTGAGTATGAAATCGTTGATGGATTCATTGATATCTTCAGGAGAAAAGACAACTTCATGAAAGATGATGTCTGAAGGGAGATCTTGTTTGAGTTCATCTAGGATGGTTCTGACTTTCTGACCAATCAATACGGCGTTTGTGCCAGGTTCAAAATAACCAGTTAAGAGTACGGCATTTTGACCATTGTGTTGATAATTGATTTTGTTTTCATTGATGATCGTAACCGTCGCCACATCTTTCAATCGTACGAAGCCAACTTGTTCCTGCGATCCAGAGATGATGATGTTTTCGATATCTCTAAGGTTTTCAAAGGTAGCGGGTGTTTTGACGTTGATCGTCTCATCCGCATACGAAATCGATCCAGATGGAATCGTTAGGTTTTGTGCTTGTAAGAGTTGAACGATGGTTTCAATGGAGACTTTATAGAGATAGAGGTCATCGATGTTCACATTGACCAAGACTTCTTTATTGGTCACGCCATCGATATCGATGCGAACCACTTCCTCGACTTGTTCCAAGGATTGCTTGATTCTTTTCGCATAGTTGACCA
>JBLJAX010000122.1:0-13364 GCA_047637795.1 Erysipelotrichaceae bacterium
GTTCCCTGTATATACGCCTTGAATCGAAAACAACTTGTCTTATTTTTATAAGACTGTCCGTTAATAAATGCCTTCGCCATGGCTTGGGACCAGAGTGGCGTCCAATATTTTGTTGGAGTCTTCATACTCCTATCATACAAGAAAAAGGAATCGTATTGAGTCAATCTCATCACGATTCCGTCTTTTATTGTATGGTGGAGGTAAAGGGACTCGAACCCTCGACCCCTTGATTGCGAACCAAGTGCTCTACCAGCTGAGCTATACCCCCAGAATGCTTTAATTGTACACCTTTTAAATAAAGCTTTGAAGTAGGTCCAGCGGTTTTTTTACAACTTCTTTTTGTGCTTTCTCCGCAAGCAAGCTTTCAGCTTGAAAACCCCACGCTACAGGAACACATTTAAGTCCACAAACATGTGCGGTCTCAATATCCACAACACTATCACCGACCATAAAGGTATTTTCAGCTTTACAGTTCATTGCATTTAAAGCTAATTCGATGCCTTGGGGATTAGGTTTGGTTTTTTGTGTTGAAGATTCACCATAAACACAATCAAAGTGAATCATGGGGAAGTGTTTGTGCACCAGATCATCCAGATAGCGTTGAGGTTTATTGGACACAACCGCCAGTCGATACCCTTTGTCTTGGACGGTCGTCAAGACTTCTAGGATACCCGAATAAGGGACGGTAAAATCCATATAACATTTTGCATATGCCGCATGAAAGATATTGATTGCTTCTTCCAGCTGATCATGTCGATTCATCGGTAATGAGCGTTCCACCAACTTGCGGATGCCATTGCCTAAATAACTCTTCACGATGTCTTCAGAAAGTGTTTTGCAGTCCATTTGGACCAACATGGTATTGATTGCGTTTGTGAGATCGGCTTCGGTACTTAAGAGTGTACCATCCAGATCAAAGATGATGCCCTGTGTCATGTGTTTAGTTTATCATAAGTTTCAACTGTGCTAAACTAAAAAGGGTGATAAAAATGAAAGATATAAAATTAGTCGTATTTGATATTGATGGGACCTTATTGGATGCAGGAAAAGATCGCATTGAAGATTCAGCGGTCGAAGCGATCCATCAATTAAAAGCCAAGGGCATCATGGTCGGTGTGGCGACTGGAAGAAGCATGGATTTCATCAAAGCCCATGTCAAAGAAGTCTTGGACTGTGATTACTATGTGACGATCAATGGGCATTGCACCTTGGATCGTCATAAGGAAGTGATCATCCAACATCCCCTTGAAACATCCAGTGTAACGCGTTTATTGCGTTTGTGTGAGTCGTTGAAGATTCCCATGGGTTTGAAGACCGCCCACCAAATGGTTGTTTTAAATGACTATCAAGGCTTTTACGATCATTATTCGCAAGGTTTTGATGTACGTCATCTCTTGTTGGATAATACCGTTGAAAAGGATTACTATCTAAAAGATACACCTGCTTTAGGTATCTTCTTGATTGCGAATGTCGCAAAAATGGACCCTTATCGCAATGACTTCCCAGAATTCAAATTCATTGGGGCTGGAACCCATGGCATGGATGTCTTCCGATCAGACATCAATAAGACCAAAGGCATTGAAGAAGTACTCAATCTGGTGGATTTGAAATGGGACAATGTGATGGTTGTTGGGGATGGCGATAACGACATTGAGATGATGAAAAAAGCCGCTCTTGCCATTGCCATGGGCAACGGAACAGCAGCTTGTAAAGACGTAGCCGATTATGTGACGGGTGATGTGGATGCCGGAGGCATTGCACAAGCCCTTAAACACTTTGAATTAATTTAAGCTGAACCACCGTCTCTAAGAGAGGTGTATGTGTGAATAGATCGAAACCTTGAATACTGATGATGCGATACTTTTGTTTAAGTGTCGCGAGATTCTTGGCTAAGGTTGAAGGATTACAGGAGACATAGATGATTTCAGGGATTTGATGTTTAAGCATCGCTTCAAGCATGGCATCACTTAGGCCAGAGCGTGGAGGATCGATGACCAAGACATCAAATGCCTTTTTTAATTGTGCCAATTCGACAGCCGCATCCCCTGCTTTGAAATGACAATTCTTCATTTCATTCATGGTCGCGTTGATTTCAGCACTCTTGATTGCTTCAGCACTGAATTCAATCCCAAAGACTTCTTTACTCTTCTGACCCATCATCAAGCTTAACGCACCGACACCACAATACGCATCGATGACACGTTTATTTTCAGGAATGAGGCTCTTAACATAGTTGAAGAGTTGTGACGCTTGAGCGGTATTCAATTGGAAGAATGCTTTTGGATTCAAGGCGAAACGTAGACCTTCAAAGGTGAAATCGAGCGTTGGCTCCCCCGCGATTAAGCGGACGGCTTTGCCAAACGGATCCATCGCATGACGATCGGTATTGACACTATGGTACAAAGACACCAAACCATCGATCTGCATGCAGTCTTGAATGAACTCTCTGCTGAGTGTCATTTTACCGGTTACGATCGTGGCTTGAACCTTATCTTCCAAACTGCGACAGATCAAAGTACGAATGCCTTGTTTCATTGGAGGTTCGAATGAATCCAAATCATAACGATTCATGACATCAAGTATGGCCTTTTTAACCTGTTCCAATTTTTCATCATGGACGATGCACGATTTGATCGGGACGAAATGATTGGTTCCAGCTTTATAGAATCCAGCAACCAACTTCCCTTTTTGATGCGTGATTGGCATCTTTGCCTGATTGCGATACGCAAAGGGTTGCGGATTGGCAATGATTGGTTTGATCAAACGGAAATCGAAACGTCCCATGTATTTCAAAAGGGATTGTTTCAAGTTCTCTAATTTTAGGTGTCGTTGATTGGCTTCATCGGTGATCATTAGAGCACAGCCCCCGCAACGCCCTTGATCAACACATTGTGCGTCAATGCGCTTTGGACTTGCCTCCACGATTCTTAAGAGTTCTCCATTGGAAAAACGATCACGTTTCTCGGTAATCTCGACTTCTACGGTTTCACCAGGCAAGGTGGATGGAATAAAAATCGGTTTATTGTTTAAATAACCGATTCCTTCGCCATTGATGCCTGTTTTTTCTATTTTAATTTTCATTTAGAGATCCGGGTTGCTCCAGGTAGGAACGGTGTTGCCACGTCTTACCAAGATGGTTTTCTGAAATTCAGTTTGATTTACAAAGCGAAGAATCTTATCGACTTCTTCCGCATTGCAACCTAAGAGTAATTTCACTTCAATATCTTTCTTCAAGATGTCCGCCGAAACCAACATCGCATCAATGATGTGTGTCGAGATGCTGCCTTTATAGACAGAAATCCCTAAACTATCTTGACTGAGCGTTTCATTCAAATAACCATAATCTACAGGATAGATCAGATTTTGATACTCGGGATGATTCGAGCCTGCAGGTTGTGTGATGACGACAGCAGATGCAAGAAAGATACTATCGATTTTCTGCCAGAAAAAAGCATTATTTTCTAATTGATTCATGTTAACCTCGTATTCCTATTGTAAGTCTTGAAAAAATATATGTAAAGAAAAAAACTTTACATCTGCAAATATTTCAAGAATGTAAGGCTCTCTTATTCTAACCAAACTACTGCAAACTTGCAAGTCAATTCGTGCATTTGTTCACAACTACTTAGATGATATAACCAATACGCAAATCCAACTTATCAATCAGCAGTTGAAGATCGAAATCTTCAAGCGCTGCCATCGCATTCAATGCGATTAAACAGGAACCACGGGCATCACTCAAGGCATCATGGTGATTCAATTCGATTCCAAAGTATTCACACACTGTGTTCAAACGATGATTTTGAAGTCGTGGCAACATTTTGCGTGCGATTTCGAGTGAATCGATATACTTGATGCGAGGATTGTCTATTTTATACAATTGGAATAATTTTCTAAGCACGGTCATATCAAAGATTGCATTATGTGCCATGAGGATGGATGTCTCAAACCAGGGTCTTAAGATCTCAAAGACTTGGTCGAATTCCGCTTCGTATTCCACATCACTCGGTAGAATGTTATGGATTGAAATATTTTTTGGATCAAAATAGAAAACAGAATGATGGGGTCGCAAAAGATGGTTGGATTCAAAGATGATTTCACTACCCTCTGAGACCACGATTCCAATACTGCAAGCTGAGCCCATGTTTTGATTCGCTGTTTCAAAGTCAATCGTACAAAGTCGCATGTTCACACCACCAGATCATAAATCAATTTTAACATCAATAATGCAAAAACAAAGATTAACAAGGGTTGGATGACGCGTTTACCAAAACGAATGGCGAGCAAGCTTCCTGCATAATTACCCAGTACACTAAAGAGTGCTGCCCATAAGCCAAGTTTCAAATCAACTTGGCCATTCATCGCAAAAGCTGTGAAGGCGGCTAAGCCACTGGCAAGATTAACGATTTTCGCATTGGCACTGGCTTGAGTATGTTCCATTCGAACAAAGGTTACGAATGCAAAGATGAGGATACTGCCGGTACCTGGTCCTAAAAAACCATCGTACATGCCGACAAAGAAACTGATGCCTGCGATCAGAATCCATGGAACAGCAATTGCTTCGGTGTATTCAATCACTTTCTTCTTACGTAAAACAAAGATCGCCATCAGCGGTAACACAAAAACCAATAAATATTTGAGCATTAATGGGGATACCAATAAGGCCATTTGCGCACCCATAAACGATCCTATCAATGAGAAGAAAGACGCAAAAAAGGCAAGCTTCAACCACAATTTCTTATGAAAGAAATAGGTCAGACTCGCACTGAGTGTTCCCAGAGAGCTGGATAGCTTGTTGGTACCCATGGCAATGTGGACGGGGATTCCAGCGAAAAGATAGGCTGGTAATGCAATCAAACCACCCCCGCCTGCAATCGCATCGATGAATCCAGCTAAGAATACCAATGGTAATACGATTAAGTACGTGTTCATATTGTTTTTTATTTTAGCACAAGTCTATAATAAAACGAGAGAGGAATCGTACCATGAAAAAAATGTTAGATGAATTCAAAGCTTTTGCAATGCGAGGCAACGTCCTTGATCTTGCCGTTGGGGTCATTATCGGGGGTGCATTTGGAAAGATTGTCAGCTCCGTTGTCAATGACTTGATCATGCCTTTGATCGCTTATATCATGGGTGGAACCAGCTTTGCGGATATGGGTGTTGTGCTCAGAACGGCAAGCGTTGAAGGTGAAGCGGATCTGGTCTTCGCCTATGGAAAATTTATCCAGAGCGCCGTTGACTTCTTGATCATCGCCTTCAGTATTTTCATCCTTGTTCGTTTATTAAATAAAATGAAGAAGAAAGAAGAAGTCGTTGAAGCTGCTCCAGTAGAACCTGTTGAGGATACTCTGTCCGTACTTAAAGAGATCCGTGAGCAATTAAAAACCAAATAGACTTTAAAAAAAACAAATTCGATGAATTTGTTTTTCTTATCCAAAATTCAACATCAGCCAAGCTGGTTTAAGGATCATCAATAAACCTAAGATGACCATTAAGATTCCTCCAACCAAATGTGCATTGCGTGCGTACTTGGTTGAGATGCCTGTGAGTTCAGCCGTCTTCATCGCAATTACAAAGACGACGACATCATCTATCATGAACATTAAGAGATACAGCAACATATAAAGAATGTACTGCGTTTCAGATAGATTGTTCAAACTGAGGATTTGTGTGAAGAGCACGGGGAGTCCCGCTGAGCAGATTAACTCGACCAGATTTACGGAGATGGCCAGGATGACAATCCCGACTGCGGCTACGGCAAATACAGGTTGACTGTAGATAGATTTTAGTTTGTCACGGATCTTCAAACGTTTGGATTCATCGACGACTTCACATCCGGGTTCCATTTTTAAATAACGATTGAAGTTGAAGAGTCCACCTCCAATGGAGATGCCTCCAATCAACCAACGAATATAGATTAAAGTTCCAAACAAGAGCGTGATGCTCAACCAAGAATACATAAAGAGGAAATACATAACAGCGGTGGTGGTTAGAAACAAGCCTCCTAAGACCCATTTCTTCCATTGTTCCTCAAGGTGAAACAACATGCTTATCAGCAGCAACAACACCCACATCGCACAGGGATTGAACCCATCCAAGGTTCCCAAGACAATCGCTAAGATCGGTAGGGATACCGTTTTGGCATCGATCTCACCTAGGAATGGGAGTTTGATGGTTGTATCTTGATTGACGATATCAACCCCTTCATTGGGTTTCACAAAACCCAACATCTCCCCGACCACATCGCGAACATTGTTGGTTCTAACAAAATCAATGGCTTCTTCAATACGGGATTCCGTCGAGCCTACACTAAAGCCCACGATGACTTCACGTCCGACAATCAAGGTCGGTGTCAATTGAATTTCTTGACCCAGAAGTGTTCCGATATCACGTGCAAGCTTCTGGTTCTCTTCATTGAAGGCGAGCTCGTAAGCATGGAGCACAAGATTGGTATCTTCTTTGACCAATTCATCTAAATAAGCGGTCTCAAGCGCACAGGTCGAACAGCCTTCCGCATGGAAATAGTATAAATGTATGTTTCTTTCTTCTGCTTTTACCGGTAAGGCAAAGAGTACTAAAAATAAGATTGTTAAAATAAATGTATGTTTAATCCGCATAAAGGATTTCTCTTTCTAATTCGTCGATGCTTTTCTCGCCCACAAAGCGTTTGATCAAAACATCATCACGATAAACAAAATATACAGGGAGTATTTTCCCAACGTCTAAACCAATGAGTTTTTCTTCATCAAAATCCAAGTCAATCATTTCAAAGTTAAGCTCTGGATTTTTCTTCATCAATTCTTTGATGCGCTTTTTCATCAATAAGCAGGCATGACACCATACCGCTGTCACTACTTTAATCTTCATACGGCATCCTTTCAATCGCTTCAACCAAGGCATCCAGCTCAGCCCTCGTCGTGAGATGCGAGATGCTGATGCGATAGGAGCTCTGAGCCCGTTCCATGTCCTTTGTGATCGCATAGACTGATGCGGAATATTCATCTTGCCCGCAACACGCACTCTTCGAACTCAAACAGATGTCACAAGCAGAGAAATAGTCGATCCCCTTTTCAGGTCGTGTCTTCAAGATGCTGATGTTTACGAAATGTGGGAGTGAATGTTCATTCGAGTTGACCTGAACACGCGATATTGAACTTAATTTAGCGACGAGATAAGCCTTCAGCTGGGACACCTTCGCAAAGCGCTCCGCTTGGTTTATCATACTAAGATACAGAGCCCTCACAAAAGCCGCAATCAAAGCCGTCTGTGGCGTTGAAGAACGATAGGGACTCAGACTGTGTCCACCATGCAAGAGTGGAATGAAGCTGAGATCCTCTCTTCGATAAAGTAAACCGATGCCTTTAGGTCCATAAATCTTATGGGCTGAACACGAGGCAAAATCCAATGCGCTTAAGTTGATGGGTACCTTCCCCATCGCTTGTGTCACATCACTATGAAAGAAGATTTTTGCATTACGACAAAGTGAGGCAATGGCTTCAAGTGGTTGAAGGATCCCAGTCTCACTGTTTACCGCAATCAAGGATACAAGCAAGGTATCTTCACGCAATAAGCTCTTTAAATGATCCAAATCAAATAAGCCATCTTCTTTTGTATCCACAAAATCCACTTCGTAGCCTTGTGCTTCCAATGCCGATACCGCCCCAATCAAAGAGGCATGTTCAATCATGGATGTGATGATATGCTTCTTACGGGGATACTTCAAAGCCAAACCTTTGAGAATGGTGTTGTTAGCTTCGGTCGCAGATGAACAAAGAATCAAGCTTTCTTTTTGGGCATGCAAAAGCTCAGCCATTTGACTGAGTTGCGTCTGTAAGAATGCCCATGCCTTTTGACCTAAGATATGACTGGAATTGGCATTGGCAAACTGTTCTTGTTCAGTCCGTACCCAAACATCCGAAACAATCGGATCAAGCGGTGTCGTTGCTGCATAATCAAGATAGATCATAGTTTTAGTTTAAACGAAAATTACTCATTGTGGTAAATTACTATTCACAAACAACAGCGGTGCCACTGACGGTGACCATGAGCATATTGTTGGCTTGACCGAGAACTTCATAATCAATGTCGACGCCAACCACGGCATTCGCACCCATCGCAAGGGCTCTGGATTCCATTTCACGTAAGGCCGTTTCACGCGCGCCAATCAATTCCCCTTCATAGGAATTGGAACGCCCACCAAAGAAATTGGTCAATCCTGCCGCGAAATCCTTTACGAAATCGACGCCTGAGATGACTTCGCCAACGACGATGCCTTTATACGAAACAATCTTCTTACCTTCAATGCTTGGGGTTGTGGTGATGATCATACGAACTCCTTTCATAAGCTCTGTGTTCAGCTTTTAGGTTTGGGTGATATTTCAATTGGATCCGATAGCCTGCCTCTTCTTCGACAATGGCTTGGATGGTGTAATGTGCTTTAATGGAATCCAGCACTTCGTTTTGGTCATACGGTACAAACAACTCCATCAGTGGACGAATCTCAAGCATCTTCGCTTTGATTTTTTCGTATAAGAGCTCACAATTCGTTCCTTCTCTGGCACTGATGCATAAACCACTGCAAGGTCCCAGATCCATCTTATTGTTCACTTCAATGCGTGGTTTATCCAAGACCTCAAGTTCATTCAAAGTCTGAAGTGTCACTTCTTTCTCTAGATACCAGTTCGCACTCGACGCATCATTCACATGAATGATCAAATCGGCTTCTTGAACGACCTTAAGCGTAGAGTGAAATGCTTTAACCAAACTGTGAGGCAAACGACTGACGAAGCCAACCGTATCCAAGAAAAGAACTGGGATGCCATCGATTTCACCATAGCGTGCCGATGGGGATAAGCTTTCAAAAAGACGATCATTGGCTCTGACTTCTTTGACATCTTTTCCAAACTTCTGATTCAAACGATTCATGAGTGTGCTTTTACCGGCATTGGTATAACCAACCAACGCGATGGTGAAGATCGCATTGCGTTGTCTGAGACGTGCTTGGACTTCACGTTGTGCTTCAAGTTCCTTCAATTCACGCTCAGCCTTGTGTAATTGACGCAGGGTGACCCTTTTGGCTAAGGCCAAGGCTTGTTCACCTGAACCACGATTACGTGCTCCGCCCCCTTGTTCACGTCCTGAGGAGTGATGGGTTAAACTCATCCGCGGAAGTAGATAACTTAAACGTGCCACTTCGACTTGGAGCTTGGATGCTCTGTCTTGAGCGCGACTGCCAAAGATTGCGAGAATCAACTGGGTTCGATCCCAAACTTCCACATTCAACGCTTCACTGAGATTACGGTGTTGCGAAGGACTCAAGGCGTCGTTGGTGATCAAAAGATCCACCTCCATGCTTTGCATGGCCAACTGAACTTCTAAGAGCTTGCCACTCTTCACATAATGGGTCGCATTGTTTTTCGCTTTCTGAAACAGACTGTAGAGACATTCCAAATCCGCGGCTTCCATCAATGCTTTTGTCTCTTCCATGGAAGCTTCAAAATCAAGATCTCCTTGATCCAAGCCCAATAAAATTGCCTTAATCAAGAACGCGCCACTCCAATTCCAAATCCACATCAAAATGCTTCTTCACTTCTTCTTTACAACAATCGATCAAGGCCAAAACATCAGATTGTGTAGCCTTGCCGAGATTAACAATGAAACCAGGATGCTTGAACGATATTTCCGCATCTCCGATTCGTTTGCCTCGTAAACCACACTCTTCAAACAACTTCCATACGAATAGTGTTTTACCATCCTTTTGAGGACGTTTAAAAACACTGCCTGCATTGGGATAATTTCGGGGTTGTTTACGATAACGTTCTTTTTTATACGAAATCACTTTTTCAATATTCTCGAGCTCATCCCCACCGACATTGCGCAAACCACAGGCTAAAATGGTTTCACTCGCTTTAAAGCCTGAATTGCGATAACTAAAGAAATCATTATCCGGTAGGATACGTTTCACTTCATTTAACACATCATCATAGACGTCCACCCAATGAACATATTGTCCAATGGTGAATTCGAATTGCCCCGCATTCATGATCAAAGCACCCCCGATCGTCCCAGGGATATCCTCCGCAAAAGCATAACCATCAATCGCGTGCTCAATCGCAAACCAAGTCAATTGGGATAGACTCACGCCTGCTTCCAACACCAATTCTTCCCCATCGATGCGGATATCATCCATGTGTGTCGTCACAATGAATACGACATCCTCTGGATAGACTTCTTTCGTAAGGAGGACATTGCTTCCTTTACCCAAGAGGTAGCGTCGTTTGCCCTTTGTCATGCGAAGCACTTCCACAAGTCCTTCTTGATTCAAGGGAAAGTAAAGACGCTTAGCATAAGCATCTAAGCGTAAAGTATTGTATTTTTTTAGTGACACATCGCTTAATTCTAAGAAATTTTGCATTTTATTTGATCCGTATGTATTTATGTGTGATGTTTGGATTCGATGTCTTTCGTGATTGAATCTCAAACTGTTTTAAAGAGGATACCAAAGGGGTCAGTTTTTGAAAACCATAATTTCGCGTATCGAAATCAGGATTACGTTTGCTTAAGATACTACCCACTTCACCTAAGAAAGCCCAACCATCTTCATCTGAATTCTCATTGATGATGGTTTTAAGGGTCGCGACCAATTGGTCCGACTTCTTATCTGTGGTTTGACGATTGAAAACGACTTCCGGTTGTGTGGCTTCCAAAAGCACTTCGAGATACTTGAATTTCTCACACGCAGAAATGAACGCCGGTGGTGTTTTCTTCTCACCCATACCCAAAACATATTTACCCGCTTCACGTAAGCGTGATGCCAAACGTGTGAAATCACTGTCCGAAGACACAATGCAAAAACCATCGACTTGTCCCGAATAAAGGATATCCATCGCATCGATGATCAAAGCCGCATCGGATGCATTCTTACCCGAGGTGTATGAGTATTGCTGGATGGGTGAAATGGAATAGTTCAAGAGAACATTCTTCCACTGCGATCCTTTGGGTTTGGTCCAATCACCATAAATCCGCTTGTAGGTTGCGGTCCCATGATTGTTTACTTCATCAAAGATGACTTGTACATACTTATCCGATACGTTTTCCGCATCGATCAAAACAGCTATTTTTAATTCACGTTCCATAATTTTCCCGTCTTCATTTTCTTTATTATAACATCATCTTGGCACAAATCTTGTATGACTGTCGAAGCCAAGAGCAGTCCAGCACTTGCAGGAACGAAGATCATGGAGCCCACAACCACCTTATTCAACTCCGGCACAAAGGTCGCATCTTTGGATTCCTCAAGTGAAGTGACGACCTTGATGTTGCGAAGACCTTCCTTGCGGGCAAGGATACGGACCTTCTTAGCCAAGGGACAATAACTCGTATGATAAAGATCATTCAGTCTTAATTGGCTTGGATCCAGCTTGCGCGCCGTACCCAAGGCCATAATCATTGGCACATTGGCTTTTTCAGCGCGACGCATGATTTCCAACTTGGAAGGCACCGCATCGATCGCATCGATGACGTAATCAAAGGGCTCAAATGAAAGCTCAGTTTCTTCATTGAAGAAAATGGGTTTCAAATGAACCAACACATCGGGATGGATGCTTAGGATACGCTCACGCATGACTTCCACCTTGCTTTGTCCGATATTGCTTGCGCTCGTCATCAGTTGACGATTGAGATTGGACACATCGATGGTATCGAAATCGATGAGGGTCACTTCTTTGACGCCACTTCGGATCAGGCCTTCGATGGCAAATGATCCAACCCCACCACAGCCAAAAATCGCGATATGCGCTTGTTTAATTTTTTCGAGCTTCTCCGTACCGATGAGATAGACGATTCGGATATAAGGATTGCCTTGCATTATGGTCCTACTTTCTATAAAATATCAACGTTAGAGGATGAACGATGAAATTGACCAGCCAAAGTTTAAGTAAAATCGCCATGATTGCGGCCATCTATGTCGCCATAAGTTTAGCCTTGGCTCCTTTGAGCTTCGGTAATATTCAAATTCGGATCGCGGAAGGTCTGACACTCTTACCTTTGTTATCACCCATCGCCATCATTGGTCTTGGGATTGGTTGCTTCATCACCAACTTCATTGGGGTGATCATGGGCGCCAATCTCTTAGGCATGATGGATGTGTTCATCGGAACCTTTGCGACGGTTTTAGCCGCGTATCTGACTTATGTGTTGCGCAATCGTTTGATCAAGGGCTTCCCTTTTTGGGCGAGCTTGATGCCGATCGTAATCAATGCAATCATCATCGGAGCTGAGTTGACTTATGTCTTCGCTCCGGAATTTACGTTATCTTTATTCTTGATTTTCGCTTTGGAAGTCGCTTTGGGACAAGCCTTGGCTGTCTATGTGATTGGTGTGCCACTGCTGAACACACTCAAAAAACGCCCCATCAATTGGTCTTGACCTTTTGAATCCGAGCGACGATCTTCGCCGCTTGGACACGTGGAACGAATTTTAGTAAAAGAACCATGAGTTTGTTGCTGAAACCTGGTACGATGATGGCTTTATGCACACCTTCCACACTGGCTTGAACGACAGGTTTACTGTCCATCATCACGAGATTGACAGAAGGATTAGGCTCCTTGCGATTTGCCACATCAAAGAATTCCGTCTGTGTTGGACCTGGACATAAAACTGAGACGCTGATGCCGTCTTTTTTTAATTCTTCCCGTAAAGCAAGTGAGAAATTCAAAACATACGCTTTGGTCGCATAATATTGCGCCATATACGGACCTGCGACAAATGCAGCTACCGAAGCCACATTGATGATCTCAGAAGGTTGATTTCGTTTGAGACTCGGAATCAAGGCATGACACAAGAGTGTCAATGCATCGATGTTCACATGATTCATTTGTAGGATGTTGGAAGATGCTTGCTCTGCAAAAGCACCGGAATGTCCAAAACCAGCATTATTGACCAAGCGATCGATCGCATAACCACTGATATCCTCTATGAATTGTTGCAGGGCAAGCGTATCGCCTAAGTCTGCGCTTAGAACCTTCACGTCAATCGGATACTTTGCGATCAATCTTGACTTGATAAGTTCCAAACGATCCAATCGTCGTGCCACCAAAATTAAATTCTGCTTCTTTTGAGCGTATTGCTCTGCATAGACTTCACCTAAGCCACTCGATGCGCCTGTAATCAATGTGTATTTTTTCATGATTGACTCCATCCTATAACGATTTTAGCACATTTGTGCATTCGTAAATTGTCCCATTCATGTAGATGTGTTAAAATGTAGAGCTGTTAGAGGTCACTATGAAAAATCTTGCGTTAATTCTCTTTGTCGTAACTTATGCCTTATTATTGGCATTTCCCCTTAAGCGGTGGTTGAT
>JBLJAX010000123.1:0-2520 GCA_047637795.1 Erysipelotrichaceae bacterium
CGATTAAGTCGATGGCTAGGAATGGAATGAAGAGTAGAAAGCCAATCAAGAAGGCACGTTTGAGTTCACTGGTCACGAATGCCGGCACAAGAATCTCCAAGTCCAACTCTGCAAGTTCGACTTGTTGGGATTGCGTATCATTCACAACCAATTCTACTTTCGCGATATCCAAGAAGAGTTGCAGGCTGGCATTATCCACTTGTCTAAGCATGAATTCTTTGACAGGAACTTGTGCCTTCGCAAAGGCTTCTTCCTGGGTGATGATTTGTTCACGATAGGGTGTATATGCTGTCTCATTGATGGTATCGATGACCGGAGCCATTATGAACAAACTTAGAAACAAACTCAATCCCAATAAGACTTGATTCGGAGGGGTCTGTTGGAGACCCATCGCATTTCTTAGAAAGGAGAAGACGATGATAATCCGAGTGAAGCTGCTCATCAAGAGTATCAGCGACGGAATCAAGGATAGAAACAATAAGAGAAAGACGATGTCCAGCGCTTCTAAACCGGTTTGTGTATTCGCATCGAATTGAACATTGATGGCGGAGTTCGCAAATACCGGTGTGAAGCTTAAGCTAATAAACAGAAGACTGAACAAAACTGTGTAGAAACTAGAGCGTTTCATCTTGTTTACCCCCTTTAGCCATCCACGCATTAAGGACAGTCTGCTGAAAGGGATGAACCTTTGATCCTTCTTGAGCTGTGTACTGAATCGGTGTAAGTTGCGTCGCACCCATTCGACTTAGGATTGTTGTAAAGTATTGGTCCTGGATTTTGATCACAACCAAGCGTTTATCGCGATCTAAAGTGAGTTGATCCACGATTTGAAGCGATGACGCCTGCATTCTTGAACGTTGACCAGACGCATACCATTTGGTAAAGAAATAGGCCGCAACCAAGACTAAGATCAAACTGAGAAAAGTGAATACGATTTCCATGTCACTCCTTTATGAACTGAGCTTTATCATCAATCTGCTCAATCCGTACACCAAAGTGACCTTTAACTTCAATCACCGTACCACTCGCAATCGTTGTGTTGTTTACCACAAGCTTGACGGCCTGGTTCACGTTCTGATCAAGCTCAATCAAAGTACCTGTGTTGAATTCCAAGATTTCTTTGACCTTGCGTTTGATGGAACCCAACTCAACGCGTACTGTTAGAGGCACATCGACCAAGGCATCCAAGTTCTTTGATTTAGGATCCGGATGCTTTAATAGAAATTGTTTGAAATCATTGATGGATGTATATAGAACAGCTTTATGTGCTTCTTGTTGGACCTTTAAGGTCCATTCCAGTTTGATCAAATCGTCCGCTACCTTAATATTTGAAGTATTGAACTGATACTTGATGCGATGCACCATAAGCAATTCATTCAGCTTACTGTTCGCAATGGAACGATCGTAATCATCCCACGTCTCAACTGCTTTGGGTAAGATGAACTGTTGTAAAAGGATAGGAGAAAAGCCCAGGACATTTAAACCCGTCACTGCTTTCGCATACACGAGACCTTCCGTTGATTGTTCACTGGAAGAAATCACAAGTTGTGAAAGCTGAACAGATAAGTCTGTTCGACTGTGTAATTGATCCAAGATGATTTTTCCCCAATAACGCAGACTTGCGTGTTGGGCAAAGCTCAAGGGGAGTCTTTCTTGAAGTTTATTGATAATGTCCATGGGCTGGCTCCTTATTCGTTTAAGAACTGATTGTAATAGTTGATGTCAAATTCACCACTTAAAATTTGGAATAGATTGGATTCTTCATTGTTTTCAAAGTCGATGCTCATCACCAAGATTTCAACACGACGATTGCGCGCACGTCCAACCTCATCCACATTTGGCGCTAAGGGATAATTCTTTCCATAGCCCATCGCGATGAGTTTACGCGGTTCGATCTGTTTGATGTCTTCCAGATACATGAGCACGGCATTGGCTCGATCCGTACTGAGTCTACGGTCGGATACCACATTGAGACGATCGCTCACTTCAGCAGTATGACCATTGATGCGAATGAAGAGGATGTCTTCCTCATGCGATTTGAAGGATGTGCCAATCGCATTGAGGAAATTGATGGTATTCGTTTTTAATACAGCACTGTCCCCATCAAAGAGAAGATTGTTCGAGAAACGGATGAAGACGATGGATTCATTTCCAACAAATTCCACATCCCCTTCAAAGCCACTCTCCAAGATGGTTTTTTCAATCTCTTCCTTTAAGAAGGTCAAATCGCCTGGTGTTTCTGTATTTCCTGCCTTCTCATCCCCATCATTACCAGGGACCACAACCACTTGGTTGGACTCCCCGCTATTTTGAAAGGTTCTAAGTAGGGCTTGCCACTTCTCCGCATCCACAGAGGACATCGTAAACAAGAGAATGAAGAAACAAAGCAATAAGGTGACCATATCGGCATAGGTGTTCAACCATTCATTGCCACCCCCATCGGATGGCTTCTTTTTTTGACGTGCCATCCTAGGTTGTTACTTTCTTCGTTTGAACAGCTTTCTTTTTGCCATCCTTGGC
>JBLJAX010000124.1:0-3008 GCA_047637795.1 Erysipelotrichaceae bacterium
GGGCATGTCTTAGCATGGAGAAAGAACCAACTTTTGAATCCTGCGACACGGAGATTCCTACAGTTTATAAATGATGCTTTATAGGCATGATAAAGCATTCAACATAAGTATTAGCACTATTTAAACATTGATCTTATACTATCCATAGAAGTGAGGTAACACACATGACATGGATAGCACGTTGGGTCGAACCCAAACACCAAATATCAGAAGAACGTAAAATATTCAATAACGCATACCTTAAGCAATTGATCCTACCCCTGTTCATTGAACAGTTTTTAGTGATGTCAGTCGGCATCGCGGATACTTTGATGGTTAGTTACGCTGGTGAAGCAGCGGTATCAGGTGTTTCGCTTGTAAACATGTTCATCACCATCTTTATCTACATCTTTACAGCTTTGGCTTCGGGTGGTGCTGTTGTGGTGAGTCAAGCCATTGGACGTAAAGATCGTAGTTTATCTGATTTAGCTGCCAGTCAATTGGTTACCTTATCAGCTGTCATCTCTCTTTTTTCACTCATCGTAACTTTAGCATCTAGACGTTTGATTCTGGGTTGGTTGTTTGGAAGTGTTGAGCCAGCGGTCATGGAAGCGAGTATAACTTATCTAACGGTTATGACCTACACATTCCCTGCGATAGCGCTCTATAACGCAGGCGCAGCTTTGTTTAGAAGCATGGGACGTACGAAAAGCACGATGCATTTATCCTTATGGATGAATGGAGTAAACATCATCGGGAACTACATTGGGGTTTTCATTCTAAGAGCAGGTGTCGCGGGTGTCGCATGGCCAACCTTCATATCACGCGTCTTTGCGGCAGGAGTGATCATTGTTTGGTGTTTTAAAGAGAACCAAGAAGTGACACTAAGAATCAAACAGATCATGAGTTGGCATGCGGATATGATGAAACGGATCCTTAGAATCGCCATTCCAAACTCGATTGAACAAGGACTCTTCCAAATCTCAAAGGTTGTCTTGAGCTCGATTACAGCACTATTTGGCACTAGCCAAATCGCAGCCAATGGGGTCGCACAAAGTTTCTGGTCCATGGCTGCTTTAGTTGGGGTCGCCTTTGGTCCTGCCTTCATCACCATCATCGGTCAAACCTTAGGTTCAAAGGATATCGAAGCCGCAAAGTATTACATGGTAAAGCTATTAAAGATAACCATTCTGAGCTCTGTTGTATGGAATGCATTGATGTTGGTGATCGTACCAATTGCGTTGATGGCATATGATTTAAGCCCTGAGACCAAACAATTGGTCATCATCTTAGTCATCATTCATAATCTCTTCAATGCTTTTGTGTTCCCCATCTCTTCACCTTTCACGAATGGGCTAAGAGCTGGGGGAGATGTTCGCTATGCCATGTTTGTATCCATTTTCGCGACGGTGGTTGTCCGAGTCATCTTATCCTATCTGTTTGGCATCGTCTTCAATCTTGGCGTCATTGGTATTGCTTTAGCAATGGGTGTGGATTGGTGTGTACGTGCCTTCTTAAGTCTAAGACGTTACCAGAGTGGACGTTGGTTGGCTCATCAAGTCATATAAAACAAGTTAAAACAATATGATTCGTTTACGTGGATAGACATGAACCGTGTCTATCTTTTATTATGTCTTTACAATCATCAATTATCGATGTACTATATCACTATACGATATATCACGAGGTGAGTGTACATGGAAATATCACCATCCCTATTTCATTTCTTATTGGTTCTTCTTAAACCTCTGCATGGTTATCAAATCATGCAAGAAGTCGAAAAGGCTTCAGGAGGCGAGTTGACCATGGGAGCTGGAACTTGTTATGGCTTGATTGCGCGTTGTCTACAAGAAAAACTAATTGAATTAGTCGAAGAGGTCGATCGCAAGAAGATCTATCGTGTGACACGCAAGGGTCGCGATATGCTTCAGGATGAAATCGATCGGATGCAGAAGCAGTTGAATAAGACGAAGGATTACTTGGGGGGGATTTATGATCAAAGCATTAAAGTATGATCCCTATTTACAAACAGAAGACTTCATCGCATGGCTCGAAGCCTATGCGCTAGAAGGTTGGTTCATCAAGGGGTTAAACCAAGACAAGCTGTGGGTGAGTTTTAAAAAGGCCGAACCGCAACGTGTCCACTATTGTGTGTTCTCAATTGAAAATTCAAAGTTGTTCAATCGTACGGAGTTCTTGGAGATTGCGAAGGCGCAAGGTTGGGATGTTGTTGGGAGTCAAACCTATCTACGTGAATTGTATCTATTTATTAGCCATGATGAAAATCCAATACCCCTTGAAACGGACCCAATCGAACAGGAACATAAAAATCGCAAACTAAAACGTTACGCATTATGGTCTGTTGGTTTAAGCATCGTTATTATACTAATTTATTTGGTCCCAAGAAAAAATGGGACGTATCTTCAATGGTCTTTCGTGCTTGCTTATAGTTATCTTGGTTTGATGCATATCGTACAAGCTTTACGAACTGCGTTTTCCTCAAATCCATCCGATTTGAAACGAAAGCGAATCGCAAACACGGTTAAAATGATTCGAATCATGATGGTCTCTGGATTCTTGGTGGTTTTGATAGGCACAATGGGTATATTCTTGCACAGTTCACAAGTTGAAGTGAAAGAGAATCCACTGATTGAGTTGAACGTTCCATCGCAAGCTGAGCTTGTTCATGCGACCTATACACAGTCCCGTTTCAGTTTTTTACCCAATGCGACAGCCATGGGGACAATTGTCGAAGAAGGTGAACTGACAAAGAGCATTTATCAGTCTAAACAGAATTACTTCATGTTATCAGATTTGGATTTTCGTGAAATCGTTGATAAAGAATTGGATTGGTTCCGTTATGATCCAATATTGAAATATGAAGTGATCGAAGGAAACTCATTGGAACGTGTCCTCTTGAGATCGAACAATGGAATGGAATATCTAAGCTATATCAAGCGCGGGAACGCGATCCTAAGTTTACATACCATTAATCTAACTCTAGAAGAACATAAAAGTATGCTGATGAA
>JBLJAX010000125.1:0-2271 GCA_047637795.1 Erysipelotrichaceae bacterium
CTCAATAATATTGAATTGATTGCCTCTGAGAATTATGTTTCGCAGGATGTTTTGAGTGCAGTTGGAAGCATCTTGACCAATAAGTATGCGGAAGGCTATCCAAGAGCGCGTTATTATGGTGGTTGTGAGGAAGTTGATGTCATTGAAGAATTAGCACGTCAACGTGCGTGTGAGCTTTTTGGAGCTGAACACGCAAATGTTCAACCTCATTCTGGTTCGCAAGCCAACATGGGCGTTTATATGGCAGTTTTACAACCCGGAGATGTGGTCTTGGGAATGGATCTTTCGGCTGGTGGACATTTGACCCATGGCCATCCATTGAACTTCTCGGGGATGCTTTATAAATTTGAAGCTTATGGTGTGGATCCCATCACTTCACGTATTGATTACGATGCACTTCGTTTGAAAGCAATGGAAGTCAAACCTAAGCTGATCGTGGCGGGTGCGAGCGCGTATCCCTTCATAATCGACTTTAAAAAATTTAGAGAAATTGCGGATGAAGTTGGGGCGTTGTTGATGGTGGATATGGCGCACATTGCTGGTTTGGTTGCGACAGGCTTTCATCCTTCACCGGTTCCTTATGCGGATTTTGTGACAAGTACGACGCATAAGACCTTAAGAGGACCACGGGGTGGTTTGATTCTATGCAAAAAAGAATATGCACAACTCTTGGATAAAAAGGTGTTCCCTGGTATGCAAGGTGGCCCTTTGATGCATGTGATTGCGGGGAAGGCTGTCTGCTTTTATGAAGCCTTACAACCTGAATTTAAAACATATACGGAAAGTTTGTTAAAAAATTTACAAACTTTGGTAGCGGAATTACGCGATTTAGGGTATAACATTGTAGGGGATGGTTCAGATAATCATCTCTGTTTAGTAAATGTCAAAGCTTCGGTTGGATTGTCGGGTAAAAAAGCAGAGCGTTTGTTGGATGAGATTGGAATCACCTGTAATAAAAACAGCATTCCATTTGATCCAGAGAAGCCGATGGTCACATCCGGTATTCGCTTAGGCTCCGCTGCAATGACGACACGTGGTTTTGGTGAAGCAGAGTTTAAACAAGTTGCACATTGGATCGATGCGGTATTGCGCAATCCTGAAAATGAAGCGCTTAAAAAAGAGATTCGCGAAGCTGTGAGTGCATTGACACAACAGTTTCCGCTATAAAAAGGAGAACACGATGTTACATGTATTAGATCACCCATTGATTAAGCACAAACTTACCCAGATGCGTCAGAAAGATACGGGAACGAAAGATTTCCGTCAGAATTTGGATGAAATCGCAGGCTTGATGGCTTATGAAATCACACGGGATGTGCCAACGCAAAAGGTTTCGATCGTTACCCCGGTTGCGCCATGTGAAACAGAAGAGTTGGCTAAGGAAATCGTTTTGGTTCCGATTCTACGTGCTGGTTTGGGTATGGTAAATGGTATTCGAAATTTGGTACCGACAGCGAAAGTAGGTCACGTTGGACTCTATCGTGATGAAGAAACCTTGGAACCGCATGAATATTATGCTAAGTTTCCATCGAATCTACCAGATGCGGTTGTATTTGTATTGGATCCAATGTTGGCGACCGGTGGTTCCGCAAGTGCTGCAATCACAATCGTAAAACAACGTGGTGCCAAGATGGTTAAGTTGATTTGCTTGGTTGGTGCGCCTGAAGGCGTTCAACGGATTGTGGAAGATCATCCAGATGTGGATATCTATCTAGCTGCTTTGGATGAAAAGTTGGATGAGCATGGTTACATCGTACCTGGTTTAGGGGATGCGGGCGATCGTATATTCGGAACCAAGTAAGTTGTAAATCAGTATTTATGATAAAATTAAGAAGGCTATCAAGATGAAAGAACTCCTGAGAAATCGATTTACAGTGTTGATTGTTTCGGGCTTATTGGTAAGCCTTGGACTTTTGTTTGTGGGCTTCAGTTGGTCTTTGGGCTTTCTCTTGGGCTTTGCGTTTTCCTTCTTAACCGTCAATATCACCAAGTATCAAGTGGATTCTGTATTGTTCAATCGAACACAGTCCTGGACGACCTATGTGAAGTTCATTCTTGGTAATTTGATTTATATTGTGCCATTTATCATCAGTATTTTGTTGTATGATTGGTTCAATCTGTTTGCGGTTGGTATCGGCTTATTGTATTTTAAATATTTCATCTTTATCTCTGAAATATTCTTCAGGCAAAAGGAGAATAAATGATTCTATCGAGCGGACAAGCTATTGTCGTACAAGTTGAAGTCTTTTCGATCCTACTGGTCACAGCAGG
>JBLJAX010000126.1:0-6628 GCA_047637795.1 Erysipelotrichaceae bacterium
AGCTGCGATTCCTGGTGGATTCGGAGCGGGTAAGACGATGACGCAACACCAACTTGCGAAATGGTGTGATGCGGATATCATCGTTTATGTTGGTTGTGGTGAACGTGGGAATGAAATGACCCAAGTCTTGCATGAATTCAAAGAATTATTGGATCCAAAATCGCATAAACCTTTAACTGACCGTACCGTGTTGATTGCCAACACCTCAAACATGCCTGTAGCTGCTCGTGAAGCCAGCATCTATACTGGAATCACCATTGCGGAGTATTACCGTGACATGGGCTACCATGTGGCTTTGATGGCAGACAGTACTTCACGTTGGGCAGAAGCTTTGCGTGAAATATCCGGTCGTTTGGAAGAAATGCCTGCGGAAGAAGGCTTCCCAGCGTATTTACCTTCCCGTATCGCACAGTTCTATGAACGTGCAGGATATGTGGATACTTTATCGGGCAATGAAGGCTCTGTTACCGTCATTGGGGCGGTATCGCCTCAAGGTGCGGATTTCTCGGAACCTGTCACCCAAAATACAAAACGTTTCGTCCGTTCATTCTGGGCTTTGGATAAATCCTTGGCTTATGCCCGCCATTTCCCAGCCATCAACTGGAATCAAAGTTACAGTGAATACCTTGATGATTTAAAGCGTTGGTATGATGTGAATGTCGATCGCAAGTTCTTGACCTTGCGTAATGAAATGATGAACATTCTTCATGAAGAAACGCAATTGATGGAAATCGTTAAACTGATTGGTTCGGATGTACTTCCAGAAGATCAAAAACTAAGTTTGGAAATCGCACGTGTCATTCGTGTCGGTTATCTCCAACAAAATGCCTTCCATCCAGAAGATACATTTGTACCTTTTGAGAAACAATTGAAGATGTTACAGTTGATTTCGTATACCAAGGCACAAGCCAGTCGCGTGGTCAGTACCCATCGTACGGTACGTGCGATTGTCGAGACGGGCATCTTTGAAGACTTGATCAAGATCAAGTATGAAATCCCGAATAATAATCTGGATGCTTTGGATACCTATTATGAAATGATTGATCTAGCCATGGCTAGTATTCAGTAAGGAGGCTAAGATGAGTCGTCAATTTAAAGGATTGAAAGAAATCAAAGGCCCACTCATCATTTTGGACGATGTCCAAGATGTAGCTTTCGAAGAAGTTGTCGAAATTGAGTTGGAAGATGGTAGTGTGCGTTCCGGTCGTGTCGTTGAAATCGAAGGTCAACGGGCGGTCATTCAGGTCTTTGAAGGCACCACAGGTCTTTCGAAAACAAATACAAAAACACGTTTGATGGGTCATCCTATGGAGATATCGGTTTCCAGGGAAATATTGGGCCGTATCTTCAATGGAGCAGGGACTGCCATTGATGGTTTGGGTAAGGTTTATGCCAAACAACGTTTGGATATCAATGGAAGTTCATTGAATCCGGTCATGCGTAAATACCCTCGAGATTACATCAATACAGGCATTTCTGCGATTGATGGTTTGAATACCTTGATTCGTGGTCAAAAGCTCCCTATCTTCTCTGGAAGTGGGATGAGCCACAATCAATTGGCCGTTCAAATCGTTCGTCAAGCAAACATCGCTTCGACCAAGGGTCAAGACTTTGCTATTGTCTTTGCGGCAATGGGTGTCAAACATGACGTTGCGAATTTCTTCAAACGCAGTTTTGAAGAGACGGGTGTCATGGAGAAAGTTGTTATGTTTCTAAATCTATCCAATGATCCAATCATTGAACGTATTTTGACACCACGCTGTGCTTTGAGTGTTGCGGAATATCTCGCATTTGAAGAAGACATGCATGTCCTGGTCATCATGACCGACGTTACGGCGTATTGTGAAGCTTTGCGTGAATTCAGTAGCAGTAAAGAAGAAATCCCAGGCCGTAAGGGTTATCCGGGTTATCTCTATTCTGATTTGGCTTCGTTGTACGAAAGAGCAGGTCTGGTTGAAGGTAAACTCGGTTCTGTTACCCAAATTCCAATCTTGACCATTCCAAATGATGACATCACCCATCCAGTATCTGACTTGACAGGGTATATCACAGAAGGACAGATCGTCTTGGATCGTAATCTACACCAGACCAATATCTATCCACCGATTGGTATTCTCCCTTCCTTAAGTCGTTTGATGAAGGATGGCATCGGTGAAGGCTATACTCGAAAAGATCATGCGAGTTTGAGTACACAGCTCTTTGCTTGTTATGCGAAAGTTCAAGATGCTCGTGCCTTGGCATCGGTTATCGGTGAAGAAGAATTATCGAATACCGATCGTAAGTTCATGGCGTTTGGCCGTTATTTTGAAAAGTATTATGTTGGTCAAGGCTTTGAGACCAATCGAAGCATGGAAGATACCTTGAATCTTGGTTGGACCTTATTATCACTCTTACCAAAATCAGAGCTTGATCGTGTTTCCACCGAAATGATCAATGAGTATCACAAACCTGAACAAGCCATTGCGCATTTCGTGGTGCTTGAAGCAGGACAACTCGACGAAATCTTTAGAAAGGCATAGGCATGGCAAATCTTAGACCGTCTCCCACAAAAGGTAACCTCATTCACAGTAAGAAGTCTTTGGAACTCGCAAAATTAGGTTATGATCTCATGGACCGTAAGCGAAATGTTTTAATACGCGAAATGATGAATCTAGTGGATAAGGTCAAGTATCTGCGTGACAATCTGACGGAAGCGTATGCCGAGGCTTATATCGCACTCCAACAAGCAAACATCTCGTTGGGTGTCGTGAGTGAGATTGCGAATGCAATCACGATCGAAGAGGGTATCAAGATCGTTTATCGAAGTGTCATGGGGGTCGAAATACCCATCGTAACATTCGATGAAACAGATGTCGTACTCGAGTATGGGTTCGAAGAATCCAATTCACGTTTGGATGAGGCGACCATCAAATACATCATTGCAAAACGTCTGACGATTGTCTTAGCTGAAATCGATACGTCGATTTATCGCTTGGCACGCGCCATACAAAAAACTCAGAAACGCGCGAATGCTTTACGTAATATCGTCATTCCAAATCTTGAGAGTGACATCAAATATATTGCGGAATCCTTGGAAGAAAAGGAACGCGAAGGCTTCATTCGTTTAAAAGTAATCAAAAATCAAAAAAATCAGTCAATTTGACTGTTTTTTTTAGGAACTTTTAAGGTGAATCCGTACATTATAGTATGAAAAAGTTCACGTTCAAAGAGTTGTGTATTTTAGCGAAGTTTCATTTGGATCACTATCGCAAATTACAAACAGTTGAGAAACTTCAGGAATTTGGGTTGATGGTAAAGGAGACCACAGATAAGAACCTAGAGAATGCCTATTGTTTCACGATTGATTGTGCTTTGGAATTTCTAACGATCGAAGAGAAGCGGATTCTACATGCAGATTATATCGATCATTTAGAGAAGAATTGGTGGATGGAATACTATTCTAGAACAAGTTATTACCGCATCAAGGAGGCTGCACTGAGACGCTTTATCAATTGTCTACACTTTGAAATAATGGTATGATATCCCTGTTAATTAGATTACTCTTTTAAGCCAACTAAGGAGGAAACACATGTTAAAAGGGATTGCGGCGAGCAGTGGTGTAGTAGTAGCAAAGGCATATAAACTGGTCCAACCAGTATTGAACATCTCACGTAGAAGTGTGGATGTGGAGCCTGAATTGCTTAAGTTTGAAGAAGCGCTTGTCAAAACACGCAATGATATACAGACGATTAAAGAAAAGGCAGTTGGTCGTTTATCGGATGATGATTTGGCGATTTTCGATGCCCACTTGATGGTTACTCAGGATCCTGAATTTACTGGTCAGATGATCGAAATGATCAAATCTGAAGGCATCAATGCCGAGTTCGCATGTCAAGAAGTCAGTGGCATGTTCATAAATATGTTTGAATCAATGGAAGATGCATATTTTAGAGAACGTGCAGCGGATATCAGAGATGTCAGTTATCGTTTGAGTTGCCATATCATGGGTTATGAGCTTGCGAACCTCTCCTTGATTCAGGAAGAAGTCGTAATCGTCGCGCATGACTTGACCCCTTCGGATACCGCGCAATTGAATAAAGCCTTTACCAAAGGTTTCGCGACCGCAATCGGTGGCCGTACCTCACACAGTGCGATCATGGCACGTAGCTTGGAAATTCCAGCTGTCGTAGGGATCGCTGGTTTGTTGGATCATGTCAATCACGGGGATGTGATCGTATTGGATGCCTTGGATGGTATCGTCTTGATCAATCCTAGTGAAGATGAATTGAAACACTATAAAGCGAAAGCAGACCGCTATGCGGATTTAAAGAACAGTTTGAAAGTCTTGAAGGATGCGGATAGCGTTACTTTGGATGGACATCATGTCGAACTCGTTGGTAATATCGGTAATCCTGTGGATGCGGATAAGGTATTGGAAAATGGTGGTGAAGGGGTAGGTCTCTATCGTACAGAATTCTTGTATATGGATGCTCAAGCTTTACCAAGTGAAGAAGATCAGTTTGTGGCTTACAAATCCGTATTGGAAAAAATGGGTTCAAGACCAACCGTTGTCCGTACCTTGGACATTGGTGGAGATAAAGAGCTCAGTTACTTGCCTTTCCCACATGAAATGAATCCGTTCTTAGGCTATCGTGCGATTCGTTTATGTTTGGATCGTACAGATATCTTCAAAACACAAGTCCGTGCTTTGTTGAGATCCAGTGTTTTTGGTAAACTGTGCATCATGTTTCCAATGATCGCGACTTTGGATGAATTCAGAACCGCGAAGAAGTTTGTTAAGGATACGGAAGCTGAACTCTTGGCTGAAGGTCATGCGGTTTCTAAGGATTATCAATTGGGGATGATGGTTGAGATTCCTGCGGCTGCGATCCTTGCGGATCAATTTGCTAAGGAAGCAGATTTCTTATCGATTGGAACCAATGATTTGATTCAGTATTCCATGGCTGCAGATCGTATGAATGAGAAAGTTTCTTATCTCTATCAACCTTACAATCCATCCCTCTTACGCCTTATCAAGTTGACCATCGATGGTGGCCATAAAGAAGGCAAATGGGTCGGTATGTGTGGTGAGATGGCTGGTGAAGAAATGGCTGCACCGTTGCTTTTGGGCTTAGGTTTGGATGAATTCTCCATGAGCGCCAGCAGTATCCTTCAATCCCGCAAAATGATTCGTTCACTGAAGTACAGTGAAATGAAAGAAATGGCGGATAAAGCTTTGAATATGAGCAATGAGGCAGAGGTTGTCGCATTGGTCAAGAAGACGTTAAAACTCGATTAATTGAACAAAAGGTGGATCACTCCACCTTTTAAAATACAAAATTGAATAAGAACAAGTATAACAAGGACCCCAAACCAATGCTTAACAAAGTGTTGTGAAACTTGGTATGGATCACGGTTATGAAACCTAAAGAAATGAGTTCACTCGCACCATAAGGTGCTTGGGTAAGTTGTACATCCTTTAGTGCATACATCACCAATAATCCTAAGGATGCATAAGGAAGTCGCTCGGATAGAAAGTTCAACCAATTGGGTTGAGCTTTTTGTTCAGGGAAGATCAGAAAGGGGAGCCAGCGGGTTAATTGTGTCGCAATGATCATCATTAAGATTGTAATAAAGCGTTGTGTCGTACTCATCGTGATGCCCTCCATTTTGTCTCAATACCCATCGCAACCAAGATCAATACCATCGCAAGCAATAAGAACTGTGCTCTTCCAACAAGTAGGTAAGCGATTAGCGTACAGACAAAACCTATGATGAGATATAAGCGATGTGTCTTGATTTCCCATTGATTGAGAAAGAGCACAAAGAATAATGCGGTTAACACAAACTCAAAGCCTTTGATGGTATCTGGAATCAAGAAGGACAATTGATGGCCTAAGACCGAGGCAATATTCCAGTAGAGATAATTCAAAAGCGTCACATAGAAATAAAACAACTTCTTATCAAACCCTTCATCCAGCGTTACCGCGGCATTGATGGAAAAGGTCTCATCGGTCAAACCAAAGATCAAAAAGCTACGCTTCTTTCCACTGTTGGAATATTTATCAAGAACAGACATGCCATAGAAAAGATGACGGATATTGATTAGTAGTGAAACCAAAAAAGTGGATAGAGGATTAAAGACAGTTGAAAGAAGTGCGATGGCCGCAAATTGCATGGCGCCTGCAAAAACCGTAAGACTCATCAAGGATGTCCAAAACAAGGAAAACCCTGTCTTATTCATCAAAACGCCATAGCTGAAGCCTAAGAACAAATAGCCCGTTAAGACGGGTAATGTATAAGGGAAGGCTTTTTTAAGTGTACTGAGATGCATGGACCCACCACCTTTTAGAGATAAGTTTAACAAAAAAAAGAAGAACTTCAATCACTTTTGAAGCTCTTCACTGAGTTGTTTCGATCGTTGAATCGTTTTCTGGCACATATCCATCAAGATATCTTCTAAATGAGAAGCTCTGAGTACATTCAAACCTTCGATTGTCGTTCCACCTTTAGAGGCAACACGATTCATCAAATCATCTAGATCGGGATTGATCTTCGCCATTGAACTTGCCGCAAAGAAGGTATCAATGATCAATGATTTCGCTTGTGCTTCTTCCATGCCAAATTCTTTAAGAACTTGAACATAACT
>JBLJAX010000127.1:0-10407 GCA_047637795.1 Erysipelotrichaceae bacterium
TCGTTTTATAATCATGAGCACCGGTAAAATAATTGTTTACCCGGTTCTTGAGTTTCTTGGCTTTACCGACATAGATGATTTGTCCATGTTGGTCTTTCATGATGTAACAGCCAGGTTCCATCGGTAAGCTGGCTAATTTATCTTGAATGCTCATGTCTGACCTTTGAATTGAACGACGGTGGCACCGACACCACCTTCACCTTGACCACCGAGACGATAGCTTTCAATGCGTTCTTGTTTCGCCAACATGCCATGTACGGCTTGACGAAGGGCTCCGGTCCCGTGTCCGTGAATGATGCGTGCGAACGGCATCTTAGCACGGAGACATTGGTCGATGTATTGACTGACGATGGGAAGTGCTTCCTCAACCCGATAGCCAATCACATTGAGTTCTAGTGGAACCGTTGGGACGGCTTCTTGGGTGATGGTGATGGACTTCTGTGCCTTTGGCGCATTGCCCAGCGCCAATTGGCTTGGGGAGACTTCCATTCGTATCCCATTGATCATGACCACCACAACCTTCTTCTTCAGCTGTATGACCTTCCCTTGTTGGTTCGTCGCTTTGAGTTTGACCCATTGACCGATTTCGATGTTCTCTAATGGCTTCTCTGTTTTGACTTGTGGTCGTTTCTGAGAAAGCTGTTTCTTCTTTTCAATTAAAGTATGTAGAGGTTGGTCTTGAGAACGCATCTCACTGAGGATCACTTCTGCTTCAATTTGTGCTTCTTCATAAAGTTCATCCAATGCATCTTGAAGTTCGGCTTGTTTCTTCTCTTTTTGTGCTTCAAACTGCAAGAGCTTTTGTTTAAGGGTGTTGCGTTCTTGGTCCAGCTCTGACTGTGCTGAATCCAGTTTTTCTTCCCATTGCTTGAGTTCAAACATCTTTTGATCCAAACGTTCTTGGAGTAATGCCAATTCGGACTTAGCGGCTAATTTCAATTCTTTTGCATGTTCCAAAATCGTCGCATTAAGGTTGAAACGAGCTGCGATTTCAAAGGCAAAGGATTGACCTGCAATGCCTTCCAAGTACTTAAAAGTTGGACGCATGGCTTCCATGTCAAATTGAACCGAAGCAAGGAGAATATCACGATGGATGAGTGCATATTCCTTTAATTTGGAATAGTGGGTTGTGGCAATAACCTTCACCCCTTTTTGTCTTAAGAATTCAAGGACAGCAATGGCTAAACTTTCCCCTTCTTGCGGGTCCGTGCCGCCCCCCAGTTCGTCTAAAAGAACCAAAGAGTTGGCAGTGGCTTTATCGGTTAATTGAGCCAATTTGGATAAATGTGCTGAGAAAGTGGATAGGCTTTGAACAATGGATTGATCATCCCCAATATCCACAAAGATCTGATCGAACATCGGTACAATGGCTTCATCGGCCAAGACTGGAATCCCACTGTAGGCCATCAAGGTAAACAAGCCAACGATCTTCAAACTGACCGTCTTACCACCCGTGTTTGGACCGGTAATCAGTAGAATCGGATGTTTATCATCCATACGATAGGTATTCGCCACGACATGTTCCGCATCGATCAAAGGATGGCGTGCATCTTTAAGAAAGATTTGTTTATCTTCGGAGATTGTTGCGGTACGACCTTGGTGTTTCTCACCATAGTAGGCGCGTGCAAAATAAGTATCGAGATAGGACATGGTTTCCAAGGCATGGAGATAATTATCACTGATAGGCTTGATCAAAGCACTTAAAGCCTTACAGATCGCAAAAATCTCTTCTTGTTCCTGAGTAAGTGCTTCTTGGATTCGATTGTTCAGTTCCAAAAGGACCGGTGGTTCCACATAGGCAGACAAACCTGATGCAGATTCACCATGGATCAATCCACCCACTTTATTCTTGTCACTGGCTTTGATCAACACGACGACACGATCATTACGAATCGTGGAGATGTTGTCAGCCAAACTGGATGCATGTGTCTGCATGAATCGTTGCACTGCCCCATCACGTTCAGATAAGGCTCTGCGCAATTTCTGACGAATCTGCGCAAGATTTGCAGAGGCTTGGTCTATCATTTCAATATTCGGACTGATACAAGCCTCAATGGCTTGTGAAACCTTCACATTTTCTTGAAGTGACTCAAAAAGATCATTGAGTGCTTCAAGTTTGATTTCTGCTTTTTGATGATATTGCTTTGCTAAGTGGACACCTCTGCCAAAGACAGCCACATCCATCAACTCATCCATCCCAAGAACCATGTCTTTGGATGCTTTTTCAAGCGTCAAACGAATGTCCTTCATCCCTGCCATTGGACAAGGTCCATGAAGTCGTAAGAGCTCCATGGCCTCAAAAGATCGCTTGTTCTCACGATTGACCCATAGTGGTTTAAAGCTTGGATTCAAATCAAGAATCATTTTTCTGGATAAAGAAAATTGTGTATACTGTGCAATCTCATCTAAGATGAGTGGATACTCTAATACGTCCCAAGTCATGTTATTTCAATCCTTCAATCAGTTCATTTATTTTATCCGCACCCAATGAAAAACCACTGAGCCAGACACGTAATACGGCAATCTCATCTTCACTCAGTGGATCATGTTTGATGATCTTGAGAAGGATGTCTTGATGGATTGGTTCCACATCACGACCGCTCAACCATTCTTTGATTTTAACTTCATCTTCAGAAGTCATTGAATCCGGATTAAAGATTTTCAAGAGGCTCACTTCTTCAAGATTCAAGCTTTGTGTCAGTTGCGTTGAAAGTGGACCCACATGTCTGAGTTGACTGTTTGCCAAGACATCCTGACCATTCTTGATCAAGGGTGTCAAAAGAAGGATGTAGATTAAAAAGCTATAGAGTGCGACTTGAAGAAAGCCGAAAGCCAAACCTAAGATGTGATTCACACCTTTTAGAAGGGGTACTTTACCAATGCCCGCAAAGACAGGTCTCATCAACAATAGTATTAAGCTCACAATGATGAAGACAATCACAAACCACAACAAGCCATTGATTTGAACACTGACAAAGGGTCCGATGATTGGAAGTGCCAATAAAGCTTCATCCGCTTTATAGATCGGCAGGGCTTGAGCTAATGGTGACGCCAAGAGCCAAGCTAAAAAGAAAGCGACAAAAAGACTGATGCTCTCAAGCACCAATAATAGTAGACCTTTATGGTAACTGCGCCATAACACAAAGGCCATGAGCACAAGGACTAAAATATCGAAATAAGGATAAAATGTTTCTGGAATTGTCATACGGACCTCACAAATAGTTTACTGGATTATGGGTTTAAATACAAACCTATGATAAACTAGAATCGATGCCTACGAAAAGCACTTTACTTACACCGACTGAGATCAATAAGCTCAAGGTGAAATACAAAAAATACCTCAGTACCGTCAATAATCCTTATATTGATGCCTTTTATCGTTTACCAGAGTGTACGATCAGTATCTACACGTCGGGTAAGGTCGTCATACAGGGTGCCGATATCGACTTCATGGGCACAAATACCAAACCTAGCTTTACTCCACACGCTGGAAGTGATGAGGTAGGGACTGGGGATTACTTTGGACCGGTTGTGGTGGCGGCTTGTTATGTGGATGATGGACATTACGCACAAATCAAAGACTTGGGCATTCAAGACTCAAAAGCCATTGATGATGCCATGATTCAGAAGATTGCCCCTAAATTGATGGAGCTCTTGCCTTATAGTGTTTTGATTGTACAGAATGCGAAATACAATCAGATCCAAAAAGCAAACAATCTCAATGCGATCAAAGCCAAGCTCCACAATCAAGCGTATAAACATTTGATTGCGAAATTGAAGTTCACGCCTGAGTTGAATGTGATTGATCAATTCACACCAGCAGCACAATACTTCAAATATTTAAAAGATGAACAGGATGTTTTTAAGCATTTACGTTTTGAAACCAAAGCAGAGAATAAATATCTTGCGGTAGCTTGTGCATCCATCATCGCACGCGATCGTTTTCTAGCCGTTTGGAAACAAATGGAAGAACAATACAGTTTCACCTTCCCTAAAGGATCCGGTGCTTTGGTCGATCAAGCCGCACAACGCTTCATCGATCAATATGGGTTTGAAAAACTTCATGAAGTCGCAAAACTTCATTTCAAGAACACACAAAAAATGGAGCGCTAAATGTGCTCCATGACTTCTATTTTGACTTTTTTGGTGAGTTGAACCATCTTGACACCCGCACTCTCCAACATGCGCTTGCTGGCAAGCACACTTTCGCTGGATGCGTATTTGTCCGATTCATAAACAATTTCTTGAATACCAGATTGAATGATTGCTTTTGCGCATTCATGACATGGAAACAAGGATACATAGATTGAACAACCTTTGACCGTGCGTGGACTGTTTAGAATCGCATTCAGTTCCGCATGTACGACATAGACATACTTTGTTTCTAAACTGGATCCTTCATTCTCCCATGGATATTCATCATCTGAGCACCCCTTGGGAAAACCATTGTATCCAATGCTTACGACCTTATGTTCTTGATCGACGATAACGGCCCCGACTTGTGTGTTGGGGTCTTTTGAACGTAATGCAGACAAATGGGCAATGCCCATGAAGTAGGTTTCCCAACTGATCGCATTGGCTCTTTTCATCGTTCCACCTCTTGATAGTAATCAAACAACTTATCTTCCATCATCTCGCTGTACCCATTTAAACCCACATCTTCCGCAATATCCAAAACCCATTGATCGGTTTGACCATAGAGTGGGAGATAATTCTGATTCTGTGCAGCCAAGGTCACGACCGCCATACTCAAGACAATCAAGGCAAGATATCCATGTTTACGTAAAGGTGCCCAGGATGGTTTTCTCGATAACATGAACCCCAACAAAATCCCTACGATCAATCCACCCATATGCCCCAAGACACTGACTTGAGGGATGAAGTTGATCAAGACATTGATGAAGACCATGCGCATGATTTGTGAACGGATCATGGGTTGACGCATCAAACCGCTTTCGTACAAGTACACCAACATCACACCCAGTAAAGCATATAAGCCGCCACTGATACCGACGACAAGATTGTTGCCTTCAGCCGCAAAGACGAAGAAGGTCCCAAAGAAAATCCCATTGATCAAAATGATCAAGAAGCGTTTCGTTCCGTACAAGCGTTCAATGAAACTTCCGATATTGATCAGTGCGATGGAATTCATCAACACATGAAAGATATCGATATGAATGAAACCTGTCGTAAGTAAACGCCAATACTCATTGTTTGCCAAGACGAAGGTTTTATAATAGGCTCCAATAAAAATCGCAGAAGCGAACACATCGTAGCCCATGAAGCGCATCCCCATCAACAAAATCGTAATGCTTATGATCAGAGCTGTAATGATCATCGTACCGCGAGGTAGACTCTTGACTTGATCCTTTAAGGTCATGGGCTTGTTGGACTTACGCATGGCTTTGATTTTTTCTTTGATTTCTTCCAGTTCTTGATTGGGATCTTCAACTTTGACAAACGCATCTTTCAATTCAGGAAACTGTTGGACGAAGCCGTTATCAAGGGCTTCTGGACTGATGACACAATGCATGCCATCGGGATTTATTTCCTCAAGTGTTCCTTCATCATCAATCTGCACATCCCAGAACGTAGGTTGGGTACTCATGACTTGTTCAATGGCTTCACGGATTTTATGCGTGCGCTCTTCAATGGATTGAATGTTAAAACCACTCGCTAAGGAGAGTCGAACTAAACCATAAGCTTCTTTTTTAGGGTTGTTCAACCAGATTTCTTCTTGAATCGGACGGACATCGATGAGTTGATACCCATATTTCTCAATCAGAACGTGTGCTGCTTTAAACAACCAATATTCTTTGATATTCATGCCTTATCCAACTCCTCCAATACCTGTTTAAAGACTTCAGGCATTTCTGCCTCAAACTGCATGACTTCTTGCGTACGCGGATGAATGAATTCAATGCGTTGCGCATGAAGACATTGACCTTGTGTTTCGAGTGTCTTTTTGATGGAATACTTTGGATCCCCAACGATGGGAAAATTGATGTATTGGAAATGAACGCGGATTTGATGGGTTCTTCCGGTATCCAATTGACATTCCACCAAGGTGTACGCCTCATATCGTTTCATGACTTTGAAATGTGTCAAAGCTGGGCGCGCATTCATCGAGGTGACCGTCATCTTTTGACGATCGCTTTTATCACGACCGATCGGAGCTTCGATGGTCCCAACATTGTGTTGAATCACACCGTGGACCAAAGCGATATAGGTTCGCTTCAACGTACGTTTGGCCAGTTGTTCACTTAGATTTTGATGGGCAAGATCATTCTTAGCCACCACCAAACAACCACTGGTATCTTTATCGATACGATGGACAATCCCTGGACGCAAGACACCGTTGATGCCTGAGAGATCTTTACAATGCGCTAACAAGCCATTGACCAAGGTGTGATTTGGATTGCCTGCACCTGGATGGACAACCATCCCTTTTGGCTTATTGACGACTATTAAATCACTATCTTCATAGAGAACATCCAAATCCATTTCTTCAGCTTCAACCTTCAATTCTTCATCTTCCGGCCATTCCGCTGAAATAATATCGTTAATCTTAACTTTTGTATTCGCTTTGACTTCAAGATCATTGATGGTGATGAAACCATTCGCAATCAAGTCCTGAATCCGTGTTCGCGACAAATCGGGCAAGATCTCCACACACAACTTATCAAAACGCAAACCATTCTGCGCCTCACTTACAATAAACTCAAGATTTTCCATGTTCACTCTTTCCTTCCAACAAGGCATCCAATATCAATAAACCGACTCCGACATTGAGACTGATGTCCGCAATGTTAAAGACAGGAAAATAGTAACCAAATATCTTAAACGATAGGAAATCCCGGACATAGCCCAGAAGCAAACGATCCATGAAATTACCCAAAGCTCCAGCAAATAGAAACATCAAACTCACTCTGAGTATGATTTGACGTTGTTCAGTCTTGAGGAAATACCAGATCATCCCGGCCATTGCGACCAAGCTGATCATGATGAAAAACCATAATTGACCCTCGAGAATACTCCAAGCTGCACCTGTGTTCTTGAGATACGTCAGCCAAAAGAAGTCTTTGATCACCTCAAAGCGTTCACCATATTCGAATACACGGACGATGATGCCTTTACTGAATGCATCCGCCATTACGATCGCCGCAACGATCAAAAGTTCATATTTCTTAATCTTCATATCCACCATTATAACAGAAAAAACCTTCCCCGAAAGGAAGGTGATTCTTATCGATTACTGACGCGTAAGCTTTCTAAGACATTGCGATCCAAACGTTTCGCAAATTCCACAATCAAGGTGATCGTATCAACCACATCTTTACGATGGATCAAAGCACGATGTGAATGGATGTAACGGGAAGGAATGGACAAAGTCACATTGATGATGCCATCAAAGGCTTTGTGCATTTCACCAGAGTCTGTTCCTCCTGCTAACAAGAGGTCATATTGAACATCCAAATTCAATTCCTTAGACAAATCACTGAGATAATTGATGAAACCACGGTGACCCAAATGTGAGCCATCTTGAATCGCAATGGTCACACCGACACCCATTTTACTCCCCGGTTCAGCCCCAGGAATATCATTAGCCAAGGTCACATCCAAAGCGATACCGATATCGGGTTTGACCGCATACGTCGCCGTCTTAGCACCACGTAAGCCTACTTCTTCTTGAACTGTCCCAACCGCATAAACATCGGCACTGTGTGTTTCATTCTTTAAACGCAAGAGCACTTCACTCGCAATGATCGCACCAATGCGATCATCCCAAGCCTTAGCTGCCAAATAATTCGGATTGGCCATGACATTGAAATCAGAACGTGGTGTAACCATATCCCCTGGACGAATGCCCAACAATTCAACTTCAGCCTTATCCTTGACCCCTAAGTCCACAAACATGTCTTTGACATCAATGACCTTGTTTCTTACATCCGCAGGCATGCCATGTGGAGGCTTCGAACCAACAATCCCCATGTACTCACGACCATCACGGGTTGTGATCGTCAAGGCTTGCGATAAGAGCACATGTCCCCACCAACCGCCAACCGGCGCAATCTTTAAGTAACCTTTGTCATCGATATGACGGACGACGAAACCAATTTCATCAATGTGTCCTGCCAACATCAACTTGACCCCATCACCGCTGCCCTTTTTGAGCGCGATCAAGGAACCTAAATTATCATAACTAAATTCATCCGCGACCCCTTCAAGCCATTTCTTCATGACACGGGTCGCTGCTTTTTCATTCCCCGAAATACCATTCGCATCGGTGAATTCTTGCATTAATTCAAGATTCAACTCACCATATGCCTTTTCAATTTCAACTACTTTTTCACTCATGTTTCAACCTCACTTGAAAAATATTATACGCTAGCTCAAACTTACAAACAAGCTTAATACGCCTCACTTTGACGGATATGATTGGTCTTATTCTTGGCATAATAGGTTTCGATGCATGCTTTTTCATCAAAGTTCAACGCCTTGGCCATCGTCGCCATCAGAACACCCACCTTGTTAAAATGTTCGAAATCGAAGTGGTCGACCAAGGCGGTACTGGCATTGATCCAATCGATGAACAATTGGGTCAAATTGACATCATCCTCTTTGGATTGGAAAATCATCGTGTCAAAACCTAAATCGATGCCCAAAGAAATCACGAAATGCATGGTATCACTGAACTCTTCCAAGAGAACATCTTTATGACTCGGACCTTTGAGTGACCAATACTTAAAACAACGTGTTTCGTTGGCTAACTCATTGATCTCCACAATCAACGCAAGCACACGTTTGATGCGTGTGTTGTGTCGCTCTTCCTGATGTAAAGCCATGATGCGCTCATCCAATTGTGCTTGAAGCGCAATGAGTTCAGTTAAATTCAATTGCATACCCTAACCCTCTTTATTTCTTACGTTGGGTGACTTTATGCACATCACCTTTCGTATTGTACGTAATCCATTCACCCACTGGCTCACCTTTTTCAAAGTAGCCTGAACGCTTAAGCGTCCCATCGACACGATACCATTCCCAATAGCCCTCCGGCAGATCATTGACCATCAATCCTTTGGACCATATGGTTTTCCCATTCGCATGGAACTTGATGGTCATGCCATCAATGACTTCGACTTGCTTTTCTTTGACGCCATTGGGATGGATCAAATCACAATTGTCCTTGTTCATTTGTTTTCTTTGATGTTCAAGAGTTCATTCTGACGCTCTTCATTGAACTGATTGGTGTATAAGCGATAGTATTGTCCTTTTAGACGCATTAAGCTGGCATGGGTGCCATCTTCCGCAATACGGCCTTTATCAATCAAGAGGATACGATCCGCATTGACGATCGTGGACAAACGATGGGCGATGATGAAGGTCGTCTTATCTTTCAAGACAGATTCAATGGCTGTTTGGATGATGTGTTCGGTTTCCGTATCGATACTAGAGCTTGCTTCATCCAAGATAAAGATGCTTGGATTGGCCAAGATTGCTCGAGCGAACGAGATCAACTGCTTTTGACCTGTGGAAAGACGTCCTCCCCCTTCACCGACATCACTCTGATAACCTTCTTCCATTTGAATGATGAACTCATGAGCAGAGACACGTTTTGCGGCCTCGATCACGTCTTCTTCAGTCGCACTCAATTTCCCATAGCGAATGTTTTCCATGATCGAACCTGAAAACAAGTGCGGTGCTTGCAAGACATAACCGAGATTGCTGTGAAGCCAACCCAGTGAACGATCCTGAATATCAATGCCATCGACTTTGATATGTCCCGCTTTGGGTTCGTAGAAGCGACAGATCAGATTCACGATCGTACTCTTACCACTTCCAGTCTCACCCACCAAAGCGATGGTCTGACCTGCAAAGACATCGAGACTAAAGTTTGTAAGAACAGGCTCTTCTTTTTTATAGTAGAAATCCACATGTTCAAAGGACACATCACCACGTATCGCTTCATACTCTGTTTCTTTAGGATCTAGAATGCTTCCATAGCGTGCAATGACATCGGCACGATCCACCAAATCAATGTCCGCATTGAGCAGACTCAAAACACGTTCAGCCGAAGCCTGAGCCATTTGAAACTCAGCCAAAAGCCGAGCAATTTGACGCAAGGGTTCAAAGAACTGTGCCGCATACTGCGTGAACAGAACCAAGGTCCCAAAAGCCAAGGTTCCCACCAAGACCTCTTGGCCACCCAACCAAATAAGCATGGCACTGGAGAAGGCACCCAAACCCATGACCATGGGCATGAAGGCAGCGGATAGAATCGCAGCCTTGACGGACTGACTCTTCATATCGTGCGTCAATGCTTTGAAATCATGACTTTGTTTTGCTTCCAAACCCATCGTCTTCGTGGTTTTAGCACCCAAGATGCCTTCACTGTACGCAGCGGTG
>JBLJAX010000128.1:0-4077 GCA_047637795.1 Erysipelotrichaceae bacterium
GATAAATTGAATGTGGCGAAAGATCACCCAATCGTGGTGAACTGCCAAGTTGGTTTACGTGCGTATATCGCAATCATGATTCTCAAACATAAGGGCTATACAAACTTGTATAACTTGTCAGGTGGTTATGCGACGTACAAGTGTTATACCTATGCATTGAACAGTGTTGATATTCATTCGAGCAAACTTGTCGGTAAAGTAGATGAAACCACAGGTGTTGCGAAAGTAGCGGCTTTGGGTGACAGTGCCAAGGTCATTGACGTGACCGGTATGCAGTGCCCAGGTCCATTGCTTGAAACGTATAAAGCGGTTCAAGGCGTGAGTGAAGGCGAAGGGGTCAAAGTCATCGCGACCGATCCTGGATTTGCATCGGATGTCGTGAGTTGGGCTAAAACCAATGGCCATGATCTGGTTAGTTTGAATCTTGAAGGCAATAAATACATTGCGGAAATCGTCAAAGGTCATCGTGCTCAAGACCAAGGTCAAAAAACCATCAATCAAGAGAATGCGACCTTGGTTCTCTTCTCTGGTGAATTGGATAAGGCTTTGGCTGCGATGATCATTGCACAAGGTGCTGCAGCACAAGGTAAGAAAGTCTCTATCTTCTTTACCTTCTGGGGTTTGAATGCGCTACGTCGTGAGAATAATGTCGTGACGGAAAAGAATATGATTGAGAAGATGTTTGGCTTTATGATGCCAAAGGGTGCCAATAAGTTGCCATTATCCAGCATGAACATGTTGGGTGTTGGGGCTGGTATGATCAAAGACATCATGAAACAGAAGAATGTGGATTCATTGCCTACGATGATGAAGAATTCTCAAGCGTTGGGTGTTAAGTTCATCGCATGTCAGATGAGCATGGATCTGATGGGCATCAAAAAGGAAGAACTCATCGATGGTGTTGAAATCGGTGGGGTCGGAACGTATATTGCCAATAATGAGAATGTTGGCACAACCTTATTCATCTAAGATAGACCCGCTTCGGCGGGTTTTTTCTATCGATTCTGTGGGCATATCAATGCCCTTTTTTGATGGATTGGATATACTTTAATTGAGGTAATTAATCTTATGGCAAACTATGATTTATCAAAATTAAGTCCACTTCAATATCAAGTCACTCAGAAGAATGGAACAGAACCTCCTTTCAAGAATCCTTACCATGACTTCTTTGAAGAAGGTATCTATGTGGATATTGTGAGTAAAGAAGTCTTGTTTTCATCAAAAGATAAGTTTGACTCCCACTGTGGATGGCCAAGTTTTGCGAAACCCATTGCAGAGATTGTGGAGAAACGTGATTTCGGCTTTGGCATGGTACGGACCGAAGTACGTTCCAAAGAAGCGAACAGTCATTTAGGTCATGTGTTCAATGATGGGCCTAAGGAATTGGGTGGTTTACGTTATTGCATCAACAGTGCATCCCTTGAATTCATTCCTAAAGATGAGATGGAGGCAAGAGGGTATGGAGACTATCTAAAGCTTCTTTAAATATGTTAGAGTTAAAGAGAGGTGTTTATGGCGTATCCAATTCGTGACTTTACAAGTAGAATACGAGCTTTGGTTCTCAAGCGTTCAATTGATTTGGTTGAACAAGCGAAAGTCAAAGTGATTGATCAGGACAGTGAACATGCCCAGTTTCATGTCGAAAATAATCGAGACAGCTATTATCATGTGGAAATTCGTTTGAACCGTGGTGATGTGACATTTACGCATTGTGATTGTCCGTATCGAGGTGTGGGCTTATGTAAGCATACCGGTGCGGCTTTGCTTCATCTTTTGGTTGAGGATGGCTTTCATCCCGATCAATTTGAAGCGGATGATTTTCACTTTGAGGACAGTGAAGTAGTCGATGTGGATGCGAACGAAGAGACCTTCCATAAACTTATAAAAGAAATTAGTGTCGATCATGATTTTGAATTGGTTAAGTTTTTATCGAGTCAACCCAAGGATCAATTATTGACCTTTATGTTAAAGTATCTTGAAGAGTCTGAAGATATCCGTTTGGTTGTGATGGCTTATCTATGGTATAAGAGTCAGAATCCTAAACCCCCATTTTTATCCTAAGCGCAATGCGCTTTTTTAATGTCTTTCGTGCCATCTTGTCTACTTGTGATTTTTAGTTCTGTCATCATTGCGAATTGACAAGACTGTTTTTCGATTGATTGTAAGTTCACAAGTCACATTCTATACTGATAGTGACGATGAATCATTCATCGACATACCGTTAAAAGGAGGTATTATGAAAGAAAAAGTGCAGAGTTTTGGCCGCTTCCTATCGGGAATGGTCATGCCGAACCTTGGTGCGTTCATTGCTTGGGGTTTGATTACGGCATTGTTCATTCCAACAGGTTGGTTGCCTAACGAAACGTTTTCCGCATTAGTTGGTCCTATGATCACATACTTGTTGCCAATCTTGATTGGTTATACAGGTGGTAAGGTTGTTCATGGTCAACGTGGTGCTGTGGTGGGGGCTGCAGCTACGATGGGTGTTATTGTTGGAACCAGTATCCCAATGATGTTGGGTGCGATGATCATGGGTCCTGTCACCGCTTGGGTCTTGAAAAAGATTGATGAAGCGTTGGATGAAAAGGTTCCTGCTGGCTTTGAAATGTTGGTTGCCAACTTCACAGCTGGGATCGAAGCGGCTGTATTTGCTGTTTTGGGTCTGATCGTTGTAGGTCCGTTTGTTGAAGCTGCTTCCAATTTATTGGGCAAAGGTGCGGAATTGTTGGTTGCATCTGGTTTGTTACCACTCGTTTCCATCGTTGTCGAACCTGCTAAGATTCTCTTCTTAAATAATGCGATTAACCATGGTGTATTGAGCCCATTGGGTATCGCGCAAGTTGCTGAAGCTGGCAAGTCGATCTTCTTCTTAGTTGAAACAAATCCTGGTCCAGGTTTGGGCGTCTTGATCGCTGCTTACTTGTTTGGGAAAGGCTTGACCAAAGAATCTGCTCCTGGAGCAATCATCATTCATTTCTTTGGTGGTATTCATGAAATCTATTTCCCATATGTCTTGATGAATCCATTATTGTTGTTGGCTGTCATCGCTGGTGGCGCAACGGGTGTCTTCACATTCGTCTTGCTAAACGCTGGTTTGGTGGCTCCTCCATCACCTGGTTCAATCTTCGCTCTTTCCGCAATGGCATCGGGTGATTTGATTAAAGTTTGGGTTGGTATCGCTACTTCTGCCGCTGTCTCCTTCTTTGTAGCATCATTCGTTTATAAATTTACCGAAGGTAAAAAAGATTTAAACGAAGCTACAGCTGAAAGTGCTGCTAACAAAAATCTATGATTAAGAAAATTGTCTTCGCTTGTGATGCTGGAATGGGTTCCAGTGCCATGGGCGCAACAACCTTAAACAAGAAACTAAAAGCGGCAGGCTTGGATATTAAAGTAGTGCATACGGCAATTGAAGATGTACCCAGTGATGCGGAACTCATTGTGACGCACACATCCTTAGGCAATCGTGCTCGTAAAGAACATCCAAATGTCGAAGTGGTTACCATCAACAGTTTCGTTGGTGCACCAGAATACGATCAACTCGTAAAGAAGTTATCTGGTAAATAAGCTGAAGGGGTAGAAATACCCCTTTTTATATTTGGCACTAATAATGGGTGATAAACATAAATCATGGCACTATATCGTTTGTGACCTTTAGGTTTATAATAAAGACATGAAACAACAGTTGACCTTTTTAAGCGGACGCGTCATTCAATGTTTGATCCACTTGTGCAATGCGAATGATTATATGACGGTCAATGACTTGGCCACTGCCATCAAAACGAGTAAACGAACCCTTTTTCGCGAGCTTAAAGACATCAATGACATCTTGAAAGCTTACCAGGTTCAATTGGAATCAAGACCAAAACATGGCGTTCGTCTTGTCTGCGAACAAGACCAACGTTTGCATTTCAAGAGCATCCTTTTACAGATCGGTGCACATCAAAATAATCTCAGTAAGGACGATCGTCAAACCATCCTTCTTTCTGAACTTTTAAAAAACAAGTCCTTACAGAAACTGATTGTCTATGCCAATCAATTTGAAGTATCCGAAGCGACCATAAGCAATGATATCGA
>JBLJAX010000129.1:0-7922 GCA_047637795.1 Erysipelotrichaceae bacterium
TGCAGACGTTTTCTTGGAATTTACAGTTGGTTGAAGAGGGTGCGGAAGCAACGAGTATTCTTGCGAGCATCGCGACACCGCTTGCTTTTATCCTTGTCCCATTAGGCTTCGGCTTATGGCAACTCGCAGCTGCCGCCATCACTGGTTTTATTGCGAAAGAGAATGTGGTGGGAACTTTGGCGGTTGTGTTTGGTATCACTAATTTCATTGATGTGGAGGCGCTAGAGCTTGTTTCGGGTACAGCTGAGATTTCATCCATCATGGGCATCACAAGCGTTGCGGCATTGGCATACCTTGTCTTCAATCTCTTTACGCCACCGTGCTTCGCAGCCATTGGAGCGATGAATGCCGAATTGGAATCAAAGAAATGGTTGTTTGGTGCAATTGGTTTCCAATTGGGCATGGGCTATACCTTAGCGTACTTCATCTATCAAATTGGCACACTGATCACAACAGGTCAGTTTGGAAGTGGACTTGTCTTAGGCTTCTTGATTGTACTGGTATACATCGGATCCATTGTCTATTTGATTAAACGAAACGATCAAAGTCAATTGACTTTGCAAAGAGGTTAAGATGATTGACTACATCATTGGTGGCGTATTGATCGTCATTGTAGTACTGATCGTACGCAAACTTATCTTGGACAAAAAACGTGGGATCAGCTGTGGTTCTTGCCCATCGACAGGTGGTAATCATTGCGATTGTGAGTAAAAAAAGATTGAGTCAATATTGACCCAATCTTTTTTATTCAACGGTAACGGATTTCGCGAGGTTCCGTGGTTTATCCACATCCAAACCTCTTAATACAGAACTGTAATACGCAAAGAGTTGAAGTGGAATGATGCTTACCAAAGGCATGAGATCTTCATGGACTTCGGGAAGAATGAACTCACGATCACTGAAGTCGTTGGTATGTTCTAAACCAGGACGACCAATCAAGATGACCTTAGCACCTCGTGCTTTGACTTCTTTAATATTGGAGACCATCTTTTCAACCAAACCAGCTTGGGTGATCAAGGCGATGACGGGGAAATCTTCCACAATCAGTGAAATGGTCCCATGTTTGAGTTCACCTGCAGGATAGGCTTCAGAGTGGATGTAGGAGATTTCTTTTAGTTTAAGGGAAGCTTCTAAGGCCATGGCATAATCCAAACCTCGTCCTAAGAAGAATACATTCTTATTGTTTACGAATTCAGAAGCCATCTGTTTGATGGTTTCCTGCTTGTCCAAGAGTTCTTGTGTAATGGCAGGAAGCGCTAAAAGCGAATCCAATAGATTACTGGTTTGTTCAACTGTGACAGTACCCTTGACTTCACCCAGTTTATACGCCAACAAGGTAAATAAGGCGACTTGAACAAAATAAGCCTTGGTGCTTGCGACCGCAATTTCCAAGCCTGCCCAAGTATAGAGCACATAGTCTGCTTCACGTGCAATGGATGAGCCCACCACATTGACGATCGCAATGACCTTTGTTCCTCTGGATTTCGCCAAACGAAGAGCAGCCAAGGAATCCGCTGTCTCTCCAGATTGAGAGACGATGATGACCATATCTTCTGGATTCAAAATAGGATCACGGTATCTGAACTCACTTGCCACTTCCACATCACAACTGATGCGTGCATGTTTCTCAATGAGCTGTTTACCCACCATCGCCGCATGCATGGCGGTGCCACAAGCGATGAGATGGAATTTCTTGATTTTACTGAGAACTTCATTGGTTAGACTAGATTCACTGAAATCAATCTTATGATCTTTGATGCGAGGTCCAACCGCGTTCATGAGAACGGTGGGTTGTTCATGGATTTCTTTAAGCATGAAATGCGGATAACCCGCTTTCTCAGCACTTTGACGATCCCAGGATGCTACTTGAACTTCTTTATGGATTTCTTCCAAATCATGATCCAAGACCGTTACTTTATCCTTTTTAATGATGGCGATTTCATCTTCTTCCAAGAGATAGTATTCACGGGTATGATCCAAGATCGCGGTGATGTCGGATGCGATGAAGTTCTCATCTTTACCCAAACCAATGATCAAAGGACTGTCCTTACGAATGGCATAAATGGTATCGGGATGTCCTTCAAAAAGGATACCCAAGGCATACGAACCACGAATCTTCTCCAATACTTTTTTGATGGCTTCCAATGGATTGCCTTTTTGGACATAATAGTAATCCACCAACTTCGCCAAAGCTTCCGTGTCGGTTTGTGATTCAAAGGTATAACCCTTACGAATCATGCGTTCTTTGATTTGAAGATAGTTCTCAATGATGCCATTGTGCACCAAAGAAATGCGATGATTGCCATGGGGATGCGAATTGATATCCGAGGGTTCACCATGCGTCGCCCAACGGGTATGACCAATACCGACAAAGGCATTGGGGAGGGGGTTTTGTTCGAGTTTAAGGGCGATATTATCGATTCGTCCTTTGGTTTTCAAGGTCTTGATTTCACCTTGTTTGAATACAGAAATACCTACAGAGTCATATCCACGGTACTCAAGTTGTCTCAAGCCCGCAATTAAAAGTTCAGGTGCTGGCTTATTGCCAACCACACCAACGATTCCACACATATGTATGATCCTTTCAAGTCCAATCTGATAAAGTCTCTGTTTATTTATCCTTTATCTTACGACGATTGGTCGCCGAAGAGGCATCCGCCGAATCTTTCGATACTCCTCTTTCCTCGTCACTTCATTAAGCCGGGCGCTATCATTCTTTGTCTACGGTATTTGTCAGTACATTCCCCCTTCACTTTGCCCATTTTATCACAAGTATATGTTCTGAGCAATCTGGTAATTTTTGGCATCTTCCATTAATTTGAGCACCCGATAAACAAATCCTTGTGATTACATCTTTGATGAGTTTACCCCTACACAATTTTATTTACTTCGTGTATAATGTTTAGGCATCGGGACGTAGCACAGCTTGGTAGTGCACTACCTTGGGGTGGTAGGGGTCGCGCGTTCAAATCGCGTCGTTCCGACCAATGCGGCCGTAGCTCAGTTGGATAGAGCGAGCGCCTCCTAAGCACTAGGTCACAGGTTCAATTCCTGTCGGTCGCACCAGTGAACAATCCCAGATTAGTAAATAGATGCACCAGTGGCGAAACTGGCAGACGCGCACGCTTGAGGGGCGTGTGGGCAACCGTGTGGGTTCAAATCCCATCTGGTGCACCATTTAGAAACTTACACCGAAAGGTGTTTTTTTCTTGATATAATGGGTTTAATCAAATAAAGGGGGAAGTATAATGGGCTATCCTGAGAACTTTTCGCCACGTATTTACCACACCATCGTTTTGGATTTTGAAAATCATTTTTATCCTAAACATTTCAAGACTTCATCCAGTGCGATCAATTCATGGTTGGGTGCTGTGTTGAGTGTTGAAGCAAACACATTGAAATTTGATGAACTAAAATCGGATTTTATGCATCGATTAAGTAAAGGGAATCACATCATTAGTTTCGATGTGAGTGAAGTGGATTTGATTGATGTGTCATTGACGCGTAGAGGTACATTTAATTGGCGTCAACCTGACTATCCTCAGGGTAATTTCCTATTGGATATCAAACTTGAATTAAAGTGTGGTGATGTCTTTCGTTTGGAAGCAGATGCGCTTGATATTGTGGAAGTTTGGATTAAGCATTTAAAGGAACAAGGCTTTAATGTCTTGGATCCAATGGATCTCGAACACCGATTTCTCTCAGTGGAAGCGACGTATAAAGCACGCTATGATCATATTGCGACTCAGTATGATGTGTTGGCAAATGCGTATTCACTAGAGAATCCAAGAGTTCGAATCGAAGTCGTTTAATGAACGGAAACGTTCATTTAATTTAGGGTTTAAAAACTGGATGTGAAGGCGTATGATTATAAATAAAAACGGAGCGTAGTATGAACTTTGATCAAAAACTAAAACGTAAGCATACCAATTCCATCAAGTGGGATGGACATCAAATGTTTAAGGCAAACCCAGAAGCACTTCCACTTTGGGTTGCGGATATGGACTTTAAGAGTGATGAGCATATCGTATCGGCTTTGAGTAAATTGGCTGAGTTTGGGGTCTATGGTTATAGTTTTGAACCAGAATCCTACTTCGAAGCAGTTAGAGGCTGGATGCAAAGACGTCACAATTGGACGATTGAGCATAACTGGATCTTCTCTACCCCTGGTGTTGTCAGTGCTGTCAATGCATGTATCTTGGCACTAAGCAATGAAGGCGATGGCGTCTTGATTCAAGAACCTGTTTATCATCCCTTTAAGAACTCGATTAAATATAACAAACGTGTTCCTGTGATCAATCCTTTGAAATTAGAGGGGTCACATTATTCAATCGACTTTAATGATTTCGAACAAAAGATCATGCAGGAACAGGTCAAACTCTTCATATTGTGCTCACCTCATAATCCCGTAGGACGTGTATGGACGCAAGTAGAGTTGACACAGATGTTGGAGATCTGTTCGAAACATCAAGTTATCGTCGTATCGGATGAGATTCATATGGACTTTGTTTATGAACCTCATAAGCATGTCGTAGCGGTTAGTTTGAATGAGCGTTATCAGGATTTCGTGATCACGCTGGTTGCGCCAAGTAAGAGTTTCAATCTTGCGACCTTTAAACTCTCACAGTTGATCACCTCCAACGAAGACTTCATGACGAAGATCAAACATGAATATGAACGTTTAGGTCTACATGGTCAGAATCAATTCAGTATCGTCGCAAGTGAAATGGCTTATACCCATGGGGATGCGTACATGGATGCCTTGGTTGAAACCTTAAAGAAAAATATTGATTGGGTTAATGCTTATGTCGCAACTGAGTTACCTCAAATCAAGGTGATGGATATTGAGGGTACTTATTTGATGTGGTTGGATTTTAGAGCTTTGAATCGAACACAAAAAGACTTGGTGGATTTCTTGATGAATCAAGCCAAGTTATGGTTGAATGATGGATCGATGTTTGGTGAAGGTGGTGAAGGCTTCATGCGAGTGAATGTCGCCACGGATCTGGAAACCTTGAAACAGGCATTCCATCAACTTAAAGCAGCACTTAATGATTAAAGGCACGAAATTCGTGCCTTTTAGTTTTCAGGTTTATAGTCCATATTCAACCACGACCATTCCCATTGATGTCCGTCCAAGTCTTCGAAGACTCTGAAATACATGAATCCATGATCTTTAGGTGGATTATATTCCTTAGCCCCAAGCGAAATGGCCTTGTCTACCAATGCATCGACAGCTTCACGTGATTCAAGGGTTGGGGATATCAAAGTTTCGGTCGTTTTAAACGCATCACTCACAGGCTTATTGGTAAAGGATTGGAAGAATTCTTCTTTAAGTAACATGACACAGCTTGATTCATTTAAAATCATGCATAAACCATTTTCGTTCGAGTATTCTAGATTAAATTGGAAACCAAGATCGGTAAAGAACGCCTTAGTTCTTTCAACATCTTTGACGGCTAGATTGATGAAAAGTTGTGGGACCATAATGAATCCTCCTTTTCTTCAGTCTACGCTGACCGCTTTGAAATTTATATTGTTATGCTTAGACCAATGAATGAATCCACTTGGAGCCCTTTAGACGGATTTGGTTCATGATGGATCTAAACATCCAATCCACACCCATGGCCATAAAGATTCCGATGACACCTAAATCAAGTATAACTGCAAACAAATAGGCGGAAGGGAGTCTGAAAACGAGCATGGCTGTCAAAGAGACATTCATGGTGAATTTTGCATCACCACCGGCACGAAGAGCGGATGAAAGCATGAACCCTGGTGTCCAGAAGAGAATAGCGATGGCGTTATGCACCAACATCGCCATATAGATATAATCACGTGCTTCAGGTGATATGGTATAAAGTTTCAATAGAATCGGCAAAAAGAGTATTTCACCGATGGCTAAAAAGATCGTCATGTTTTGAGCTTGACGCAGTAATTTCTTAGCATACATGCGTGCTTGTTCATATTCTTTTGCGCCGACACATTGGCCAACCACCGTCACACTGGCAAAAACCATCGCCATAGAATAACTTAAAGCGAATGCGCCTAAACTGTTTACGATGCCATTGGCAGTAATTTGTGCAGTCCCAAACAAGGCAATGATGGAGGCTAAGAAGACTCGTCCTACTTGTGTGATGCCATTTTCAACCCCATTGGGAAGGGCGACTTTGAGAATGCGCAAGATGAGTTCTTTATTCCAAATCCATAATTTTTGTCTGTCCAATTGTATGATGAGGTCGGGGTTGAAATTTAGTTTGAGGATGAAACTTGCGGCGAGGATGCGGGCTGTCAGTGTCGCAATGGCCACGCCAGTGATGCCTGCCTTAAAGCCGAAAATGGCGAGGCCAATGCCAAAGACACTTAGAAGATTGAGTACCATAGAAGCCATCATCGGTATACGTGAGTTCCCCATGGCACGAAACAAACCAGCGCTGGAATTATAAACGGCCATAAAGGGATAACTGAGGCTTGAAACAATGAAATAGATACGAGCAGCACGCATGACATCCGCATCAACCGAACCAAATAAAGCAGTTAGAATGACTTGATTGAAAATCAAGACGATTCCAACAAAGACAAAGGCCACAAGAACAGTGAGAACCATAACTTGTGTGGCTGCTTTTTGAGCCATCTCCAAACGTTTTGAACCTATGATCTGTGCGAGGACGACGGTCCCTCCTGTAGAGATGGACAATAGCAGACTGATGATCAAGACATTGATCATCTCAACGAGTGAAACTCCCGATACAGCAGCTTCTCCCGCATAGGAGAGCAGTAAAGTTGAAACAATCCCAACCCCCGCCAACAAGAGTTGATCCAGGAAGATGGGGAGTACCAAGCGTCGTAGGTCTTTTTGTGTAAACATGGCGTACCTCAAAATAACTTCTCTTATCCTATCACTTCAGAGCCAAAATGGAAGACTAAAATGGGGAAGTGCTATAATAATCATAACAAGTTTGCACAAGGAGGATGAATATGAAATTCGCATGTCTCTTAGCCAATGGTTTTGAAGAAACCGAAATGGTCACCGTGGTGGATCTCTTACGTAGAGCGAAAATTGAAGTGGATCTTGTCTCAATCCATGATTTGAAGGTTACAGGAAGTCACGGGATCACAGTTCTTGCCGATAAGTTGTGGGAAGATATGGATCATTATGATGGGCTCTTCTTACCCGGTGGACAGCCTGGATCCACTCATCTGGGCAATGATGAACGAGTCATCCACTTGATTCAAAAATACAATAAAGCAGGCAAATGGTTGAGTGCCATCTGCGCTGCCCCCAGTGTTTTTGCCAAGGCGGATATCATCAAAGATCGACGCATCACATCGTATCCAATGCCCAATGTCGATGAACTGTTTAAAGATGCTGTTTATTTAGAAGATTTTGTCGTACAAGATGGAAAACTCATCACATCCCGTGGTGTTGGGACAGCTCAACACTTTGGTTTATATTTGGTAGATGCTTTAGGCTATGATGCCAAGTCACTCAGTGACAGTATCCTTTTTACAATGGTAAATAAATGATGCACAGATGTTTGGATATTTGATATAATATTCAAGCATCGCACCAGTGGCGGAATTGGTATACGCGTACGTCTCAGAAGCGTATGGTTTAAACCGTGCGGGTTCAAGTCCCGCCTGGTGCACCATAAAAAGATAAAACTCGCAAACGCGAGTTTTTATTTATCCCATTCCAACAGTCTACGTTGACCCTCTAGTGCACGAATGCCACTGACTTCTTGAGAGAGTTCAAGGACACCCTTATAACCATTGTCTTTATCTCTTAAGGCGAAATAGCGGATATAAAGGAACTTACCACGCATTTCAATCCAGAAATTCGCTTCACTTTGTTCACCTCTACGGAACGTTTCAATGATGTTTTCCACCACATCCACACTCTCCGCTGGATGACAGTTACG
>JBLJAX010000130.1:0-3085 GCA_047637795.1 Erysipelotrichaceae bacterium
TAGAGTCCCTGATTGTTGGCGCTTTGGCAGGCGCTGCGATCTCGGCCGGTGCTGCTCGGATGTTTCGCGCACCGAAACTACAAGGAATGGGCGCATTCCGGACACTCGGTGAAATGAATGCATGTAATGGCGATCCCATTTCACATCTAACCTTTGGGGCTGGGTTCTATCTCACCTCTGCGGCTGCTGTTGTGGGTACGGGGGCGTTGACACAAGATGTCTTGCACCGTATCGTTCCAAACTGGACGGCTGCGGTCTTGGGCTTCTTTAAGAAAGATAAAGAAGCGCGTGTATTTGAAGACATTCCGTTGATGGCAATTGCCGGAGCGTTTGTCGGAGCATTCGTCTTTGTGACCTTGAATACGGTCTCTTCATTGGTTCCTGCAGAACTTGCAACGATGGCGAAAGACATCTTGACGCCTGCTGCGACGAACATGATCACAATCGTCATGCCTTTGTTGTTCTTATGGGCAGCTTTGGATGATGGTAAGGTTACAGGAACATGGGCCTTGGCTTTGGCGGGTGTCATGCATATGATCAGTGGCAATGCTTTGCCTGGTATCATCTTTGGGATTTTGATTGGTAATAATGCTCAGGAAAAGGGTTACCAAGCACGTTCAACAAGAGTGTTGATTGCGGTGGTCATTACCTTGATTCTGTTGATTGCTTACTTCCGCGATTTCCATGTCAAAATGATCGCGCAGTTGTTAGGAGCGTAATATGGTAAAGAAACTCGGACAATTTTTAGAGAAGGATGTAGCCTTTGTAATCTTGTTAGCACTTGCGTCTGCGGCAGTCGTCGGTGCGACGAGCATGTATTTCCGTCATGGTATTGGTTTGACGAATGAAATCTTCGTTGCGGAATTGTTTAAGACCGGGATGACGACGGGTGATTATTCTGGGGCGACCGTATTTGCGGCTGGCTTCTTGATTGCGCGTGTATTGGAAGGACCTTTGGTTGGGATCTTGGATATCGGTGGTTCGTTGATGACTGGTATCGGTGTTGGGATTCCTGCACTTTTGATCGCTTCGAATTTTGGTTACTTGATTGATAACTTCTTCTTGGCATTGTTGACGGGAGCAGTTATTGGTTTGATAATTGGTGGATTGATCATCTTCATTCGTAAACTTTCACCCGATGCTGCACCTGGTGGTGCGACAGCCATTATGATTGGGGCAGGGAATAAGACTGGAGAAGCCTTAGGTCCATTGGTTTTGATCAGTGCGGTTGCATACAGTATTCCTGCTGGAATCGGTGCGATCATTGGTGCTTTGTTGTTTTATCGTTATAAGAAACCGATCGTCGGTGGAGCCATCTTGGGTGCAATGCTCATTGGTGCCATCTTGATGGTCCTGCGTTAAGGAGTAAACTATGAATAAGCGCGTATGCATCACGAATTGTGTCTTGGTGGATCGGCGGAGTCCGTTTCATTTGAACAATGTCTCGATTACGTTTGAGGAGGGGCGGATCGTCGCCATTGGCAATGAGGTCGATCGTGATGCGGACATTGTCGATTTGAATGGAGATTATCTTTCGGCAGGTTGGATGGATTTACATACCCATGTGAATCCATCGACTGTCATTGGTTTAGATCCCGATCTGATCGGGGTCAAGCAAGGCGTGAGTTTGGTTGTGGATGCGGGATCCTGTGGTGCTGATAACATCGATGATTTCATGGAGGTCACCAAGAATAGTTTGACGAAGATCAAGTTGTTTCTGAATGTTTCGCGAAAAGGCTTGACGGTTTTGAATGAGTTGGTGCATCCTGAAGATATCAATAACGATGTCAATCGAGCTATAATTCAGAAGTATCGAGATTCGATCGTAGGCTTGAAAGTTCGAGCCAGTAAGTCGGTCATGGGTGATAATTTCGATCAACCCTTTGAACAAGCTCGCAATTTAGCAGATGAGACACAATTACCGATTATGGTGCACATTGGGAATGCGCCACCAGAATTGAGTGATGTGTTGAAATACTTGCGTTCAAGGGATATCATTACACATTGTTTTCATGGGAAAGCCTCGCGGATTACAAACGAAGAAACGACGTTCTTAGAAGTCGAAAAAGCTCGGAATAAGGGCATTCGTTTTGATATCGGGCATGGGAATGCCAGTTACTCATTGGATACTTATCAAGAAGCGATTCGTCGTGGTTTGAGTTTTGAATCCATCAGCAGTGATTTGCACCAAGGCAGTATTCATGAACCTGTTCATGCGTTAAGTGAGGTCATGGATAAATTGGTCTCTTTGAATCTACCCTTTGATGATGTGGTGGAACGGGTGACGGGTGTTGTATCAGATTTGATCAAGCTTGAAGATATGGGATCGATCAAAGTGGGGAATGTGGCGGATTTCACGCATTTCCGTTTGGAGCGAGGAACATTTGAAGCTGTGGACAGTGAGCGTAAACCGATGACCATACAGGTCAAATTCGTACCTGTAGCAACATGGGTTGACGGAAAGGAATATCGGATATGAAAAGTGTTTATCAACGATTAGGCCTACCGCGAGTTATCAATGCGGCGGGTAAGATGACGGCTTTAGGGGTTTCGACGATTCATCCAGAAACGGGTGAAGCGCTATTGGAAGCGGCCAATGCTTATGTGGAAATTGAGCGGCTTTATGCGGTGGCCGGTAAAGCATTAGCCAAGTTGGTCAAAGCACCGGATGCGTGTATCGTAAATTCCGCATCTGCGGGCTTGGCGATGTGTGTGGCGGCTTTGATCACCCAAGGTGATGAAGTAATGACTGAGACCTTACCACTTCGTTTAGAGTCAATTCAACGACGTGAAGTCATCTTATTAAAAGGGCATTCCATCAATTATGGGGGTGCCGTTACAACAGCGCTTGCCTTAGGGGGTGCGAAGATCATCGAGGTGGGTCATTCAAATAAGTCGACGATTGAACATGTGGCTGCGGAAATCAATCCAAATACCATCGCCATCTATTACATCAAATCCCATCATAGTGTTCAAAAGAACATGGTTTCCTTAGAAGCCATGATCAAGTTGGGTAAAGAACGCAATATCCCCGTAGTTGTGGATGCGGCGGCAGAATCTGATCTGAGTCGTTATTTGAATCTTG
>JBLJAX010000131.1:0-2330 GCA_047637795.1 Erysipelotrichaceae bacterium
GAACTCCGCAAGATTCATTAACAATTTCTTGTATGCATCCGATGAATGGGAGTGGGTATGAAACTCCAAATGCTTGTGTTTGCGACGTGCCCAAAGAACAAGGGTACAAGGTGAATAAAAGAAATCTTGATCTAAATGCTTATCCCACAAGGATATTTGAGCATCCCCCATGGGTTCATCATAATTCAACACTTTAACCATGTATTCAACTTGCGAGCGAGGTTCATCGAACATTCGATGATGATAGATTTTTGTTGTTTCATGGACGACTTCATCTTCACGATCACCTGTCACAATGAAATCACAAATCAGATCTAAATCTTGATGTGACATTGGAAACAAAGGATCAATGCTCGACGTATCATTGTCTTCAATCTCAAAAACGATCAACTCGTCACTGAAATACTTTTGATTATCCGTTCGCCCACCCATCTCAAAAAGCGTTATGAAGGCTTTACGCCATGCCTCATTCAAATCATGTGCTTTAATGTTTATCATAGCTTAATTATGCCGAATCGCAGTCCCTTTGTCTAGTTGCGTTCTTTATCGCGTTTATTCATATACATTGCCTGATCCGCAACCTCGAGTAATTCAGCCATGGTGTTTCCATCGTAGGGATAACATGCAGTCCCAAAACTAAAGGTACAGGCAATAACGGATTCATTTGTTTTGATGGGTGTTTGTTTCACTTCTTCTTGAATATCGGCTAATTTATTTTGAATCAAGACACAATCCGCATTATAGAAGAGTCCTACAAACTCGTCTCCACCATAACGTGCAACGACATCGCTGCGACGGATTTTTTCCAATAAATCACTAGCAACCTTCTGTAAAACTTTATCCCCCATCACATGTCCATATTGATCATTAACGGTCTTTAAATCATCCACATCAAAGAGCGCGATCACAAAATGCTCATGCGTACGTTTTGCTTTTTGAAGCATCTGTTCAAACTGTTCATTAAAATAATGACGATTATACAACTGCGTCAAAGAATCAAACATCGCCATGCGTGACTTTTCTTGGTAGAGTAATTGATTACTGATGGCAATCTGGATGTTTGTGCTCACAAACTCCATGGATGCGATATCACTTTCATCAAAGGCATCTTCTTCCAATGAGTCTAAATTGATCATCGCATATAAATTCCCGTTGACATAAATCGGAGCACTTAATTCCGACTTGATATAAACGCGATCCCCTGCAAACGTAGTCACTGGATAAAAATGGTCATCATTTTCTATTCTTGAAATATTCGTGATGCGATCCATCATTCCATTAGAATTACGATAAAGGAAAGAGTCTACCATGGGCAACTTCAAGTCTTCAATGTCTTTCCCAAAGCCAATGTAAGAAACCACATCAAAAATATCACCATTCAATATGAAAATTGAACCTAGATTCGACTTCTCAATCGCGCGCATCGCATTTTCTAGAATCAAGTAAAAAGTCTTCTGGATATCTTCGATATGTAAAATCGATTGATTGATGTCCAACATCAAATCACGCAGTTTCGACAAACGTTTTAAATCGTTATCCACACTTAATTCGCGTTTTAAATCCTTAATAAATATCAAAACAGCGATACGATCTTCATACCGAACCAATTGACCAACGACATCAAGGTCATATTTCTTTAGGTCTCGACCAATCAGCCCAATATTTTTTGAGAGCGGTACAAAAGCATTCTTGAACTGTTCAAACAAAAAAGGATAGCTGATATCAAACTCACGAGGATCAAAGATGGACTTGGTGTATTCATCTGAAAAAATGATTCCTTGACCATCAAAGACGAGAAAACCTAAAGGAACCATCTCTCTTAGTTTACTCAACCATTCATTGTTAATTATTTTTAAATCTTGATTTATCATTGCTTAGTCACATTTCTAATTCTAAACAATCTAATTTTCAATTACAATCAATACTTAAATAAAAACAGCCATTGGCTGCTTAAATTTAAGAAACTAAATCTAATTTTGTTAACCCAGGCTTCAAAGCGATCATAAATTGATGCAACAGTGGTCCAAAAATAAACATGCCGATAATCGTTCCTTCACGTACGGTTAAATCATTTCTAAAGACCAAAGCGACCGCAATCGCAATTAAGACCGATAATATGTCAGCCCATTGACGAACTTTACCAAAATTCAAATGATAATGATCTGCAATGACCGTACAGGCACCCTCCAATGGAAAACTGATGAAGTTGATTGTCATAACGTTGGCAACACCAAAGATGATGATGAGTAACCCAAAGAGATAGAGAATCATATTGAGATAATATTGCGTGATGACGATCCCTGATAGAACATCATACAGCATGAAGTTGA
>JBLJAX010000132.1:0-4509 GCA_047637795.1 Erysipelotrichaceae bacterium
GAATCCGCAATCCAGGCCATCAAGATTGCTCAAAAAAAAGGTCACAAAATCTTCTTATGCACCGGTCGTGCGATGCCTGAAATTTATCCATTCATCTTAGAGATTGGTTTTGATGGCATCATTGCGTGTGGTGGAAATTATGTTATTACCGATGGTCAAACCTTATTGGATCGTACATTCACACGTGAAGATTTGGAAGAACTCTATGATTATTTTCACAAACATGACATTGATTTTTATGCGGAAGCCAACTCTGGCTTGTACATGAGCAGGGGCTGCGATCGACACCTTCAACGCATGATCGATGAACCCGAAGCGTTTGGGATATCTGAACATGTTTCGGAGTCCTTGGCACATTTTAAAGGGCATTTGATTGCGAAGGATGATTTATTCATATCAGATATCAATAAGATTTCTTTCTTAGGCTCCGATCATCCTTTTGAAGAACTTGCTAAGCATTTTGAAGATAAGTTTGAGCTCTTTGACTTGGTAGTACCTGTATTTGGTAAAAACAGTGGTGAAATCTCCATCAAGGGAACCGACAAAGTCAAAGGCATCCAACTGATCATGGACTATTACGACTGCGACCATGAACATACGATTGCGATGGGTGATGGGAACAATGATCTAAGCATGCTTAAGTATTGTGAAGTCGGGGTTGCCATGGGGAATGCGACGATACAACTCAAGGAAGTTGCGCAAATCGTAAGTGATCACGTGAATGAAGATGGTTTGGCTAAGGCATTTAAGTTGGCAGGTTTAATCGAGGAGGACACATGGAATACTTTAAATTAAGCAATGGCATACAGATCCCAGCGTTGGGTTTTGGGACATGGAAGGTTAAAGGTGACGATTGTGTCAACGCAGTCAAAGCTGCGATTGAAGTCGGGTATCGTCACATTGATACGGCTTGGGTCTATAAGAATGAAAAAGAAGTCGGAAAGGCGATTCGTGAGAGTGGCATTCCACGTTCAGATTTCTTCATTACGACCAAATGTTGGAATGATCATCGGGGATATGAAGCGACGATGAAAGCATTTCAAGTCTCGTGTGAGAACTTGGGAACGGATTACTTGGATCTATACTTGTTGCATTGGCCTAAAGCTTTGGATGCGGAAAGTTGGCGTGCAATGGAAGAGCTCTATGAAGCTGGAAAGATCAAGGCGATTGGGGTCAGTAATTATCACCAACATCATCTAGAAGACTTGAAGAAGACGGCTCGTATTCTACCCATGGTTGATCAAATTGAGTTCTCACCACGTTTGACGCAAGCCCCCTTGATGGCGTATCTCAAAGAAGAAGGCATCCAGATGGAAGCGTGGAGTCCATTGATGCAAGGTCAGGTCTTTGCGATCGACGTTTTGCATGAATTGGCAGCGAAGTACAATAAATCGATCGCTCAAATCGTGTTGCGTTGGAACATCGATAAGGGCGTCGTCGTCTTACCAAAATCCGTGACACCTTCACGCATCAAAGAGAACTTTGAAGTCTTTGATTTCAAACTCAGCCAAGAAGACATCGATCGTATCGATGCTTTGAATCAAAATATCCGTACAGGTGCGGATCCAGACAATTTCGATTTCTAAAAAAACGGTAAGCCTTTGTTGGCTTATCGTTTTTCTACTTTAGGTATTTTCGTGATGACGGTGGACGTTGATATCGCTGAAATCGTAGAGTTCGAGCGTTTGCTTGATTGTACGGCTTAGATGCGGTGCATTTTCTTTATCAACTTTTTGTTTGACTTTAGGTGTGTTGGTGATGACGGCTGGTCCATTGGCGCAACCACCTTTACAGGACATGCCTTCGCAGATGTTTGCTGGGAAACGTCCTGCTTTGATGATCATCATGGCTTTCTTACACTCATGGATACCATCGGCATATTGGGCGCTGAAGGCAAAGTTGTCATCTTCCTTGATGGCTTGGACCAAAGCTTTGGAGACACCGCCACCAAAGGCGAAGTTTCGTGCGAAGACACTGGCTTCAAGATTTGGTTCCGCTTTCAACTCACTGAGATAGATGTGCTGTGAGACCAACATCGCCGCGATCTCTTCATAAGTTAGTACATAATCAACTTCTTGGCCATCCATGCCTTCTTGTTTTTTAGCGACACAAGGTCCAATGAATACAACGGAATAATCGGGATATTTCTTTTTGATATAACGCGCCATGGCGACCATCGGAGAGACCATGGTGGACATATTTTTATGATAGACTTCTGGGTAATGTTGGCGTGCAAGATTGACGAAGGCAGGGCAGCAGGATGTCGTCATGGTTACGTTCTCTGCCATCTTTTCACGCAGTTCATCTTTTTCATACCATGCGACCACATCCGCTCCAACCGCGACTTCCACAACTTCGGCAAAACCGAGTTTTTTTATGCCCATTTTGATCTGATCAAGATTGGCACTATCAAATTGACCTTGAATGGAAGGTGCGATCATTGCGACGGTTGGTTTTCCTTCACGGATGTCATTGATGACATTGACGATCCAAGATTGATCTTCGATCGCTCCAAATGGACATGCGGATTGACAAGCGGCACAGTTGATGCATTTCTCTTCATCAATGACGGCAATGTTGTATTCATCATAGGAGATCGCATCGACCGCACAGGATGCTTTGCAAGGACGTGGTGTATCGATGATGGCATTGAATGGGCAGGCTTTTGCACAGGCACCACATTCGACACATTTGTTGTAGTCGATGACGGCACGATCGGCCCCAAAGCTGATGGCATCAAATTTACAAGCTGTACGACAACTCTTGGCCATACACTTACGGCAATTATCCGTGATCAAGATGCGACGAATGGTGCATCCATCACATGCCGCATCCAACACCTTAACGATTTGCTTTGGCCGTACTTTCTGATCTTTCTTTACAGTAGGGCATTTGCCCATTGCGACACGGACGCGTTGACGAATGATCTCACGTTCTTTATAAACACAACAACGGAAATCAGCTGTCATACCAGGAATCAACTTATAAGCCATCTCATCATCAAATTTGTCGGTTAAAGACCCATCAAATGCTTTGATTGAAACTTCTCTTAATACATCGAACTTAAACTGTCTTGCCTCATGATCAAATAGTCCCATAGCGTACCCCTTGTTAAATGTTTCACAACAATTTTATATCACGTTACTCACAGATACGTAAGCATCAAATTAAGATGAGAACGTTTACAAAGATAATTTATTTTAAAACAAGGTATTGAGACTAAAAAATATATCCAATAAATTAAATTATTCACAAGTTGGATATAATCTGTATTTCTTCGTTGAAAAGAGATAGGCTTGATCCATCGTCTTTTCTAACCGAAAGTGTGCCATTTTCTAGGATATCTAGAACCGTTACCTCTGTTTTAATGCCTTGGATTGAAGTCGTGATGACTTCTCCACTAGGAACCATCCATTCACGATAAAGTGGGAGGATGTCATTTTGATTCAAACGATCATCGAAATGCTTAAAGAAATGGATTAAGAATTGATTGCGATCCAACGTACCTGGGTATGCCTCTTCTAATGATGTCGCATTCAAGTTTTCGAAGTCTTGGTGATAGACATTCAAACCAAAACCGATAACCACATCCATGGCATCCGCTTGATGCATCGTTTCAATCAAGATGCCTGCGAGTTTCTTCTTATTCAGTAACAGATCATTTGGCCATTTGATTTGAACTTTAATTTGATAGAGTTCATGAATGGATAGAGCTAAAGCCAGAGCACAAGCAAAACTCAATTGTGTTAATTGATAGGTTTTCACGTTCTTTAATAAGAAGGAACAATAGATCCCTTTATCTCGGACTGACTTAAATTGGCGATCATAGCGTCCTCTGCCTGAACTCTGTTGATTGGCTAAGACAATCGTCCGGTCGGATAAAAAATGGGCTTGTTCCTTTAGATAGGTGTTGGTAGATGGGATATCATCAAAGATGGGATGGATATGCCATGTGTCTAGGGATGTATTTAAATATTCATCTGCATAAGGGATGATGTTGGACATGAGAAGATTGTAGTTAAAATATGTGAACATTGCAAACAATTATCGGTATGTGTCACACATTTTCACACAAATATCACACAAACATCTTTACAAATAGTCAATTGCTCGTATAATTGCAATTATGTTTCGATTGAAACAAAGGAGATTAAACATGTTAGAACAAATCAAAAATGTCTTAGTAAACGCAATCCATGTCGATGCCGACTTAATTAAACCAGAAGCTAAATTAAAAGAAGATCTTGACATTGATTCACTGTCTGCAGTTGAGCTTGCCCTTGAATTGGAAACCAGCTTTGATATTCGTATCGAAGATGAAGAACTTTTGAAACTCATCACTGTGCAAGACGTTGTAGATATCGTCGAACGTAAAAAGGCTTAAACGCCTTCTTTTTTATGGATACGAAACAACTGGAAGTCATTCTAGCGTTATTTGAAAAAAGCACAGTCAGTGAGATGGAGCTAGAAAGTGGAGCGTTTAAGCTTAAATTAAAGCGTAATACGGAA
>JBLJAX010000133.1:0-3976 GCA_047637795.1 Erysipelotrichaceae bacterium
GGTTAGAATTTTCTAAGCTCTCAAAAAGCATCATAAATCTCGAAGCCTTAAACTATCATAGATACATTTCGAATTACTGCAGAGAGAACAGAGTTTATAGTAACTCACTTGATGAATGTGAATCCTATTTTTCAAAAAACGTACTCGAAGACAAGATTGATAAGTTTGATGCAGTGATTATTGATGAAGTACAGGATTTTTCTGATGATCAGCTATCAATTATTCGTATGCTATGTAGAGAAGATGGTTTTTTTGCAACGTTTGGAGATGCAAATCAAAATATAATATTTAACAGGGAAGATTTTAAGCTTATTCGGCCATATACGTTAACTAAGAATTATAGGAACACTAAGCCAATTTACGAATTACTTATAAAACATTTGCCTTGTGAAACTAATATAAGTCACATGAATATCTATGGAACTGAAGTAAGACTCAAAAGAAAATATGCATTTAATGATACCAATAGTTTAATTAAAGCAATCAAGTCTGAAATTATTGAGCTTGTAAAAGAGAAAATTAAACCTGAAGAGATTGTTGTGTTGACTTTCAAAAGCAAAGAACACTCAAGGTTACATGACTTGCGAATGGATGGATTCAACATAACACTCTTTGAAGATGAAAGAGATGAGAACTCTATTAGAGTTGAAAGCATAAGAAGATTTAAAGGCATGGATTCTAAAGTCGTAATACTTACTGAAATGGATGATAATGCGTCAAGACAAGACGAGAATGTTTGGCATAAGACGTGCTATGTTGCTTATTCAAGAGCGAGAAGCTTGTTGATTATTATACCTCCTTCAAATATTGAGAATAGTCAAATCTAGACAAAAGAAAGAAACCAAATGGCAACTATTAAAAAAGAGAATATAAAGCGAATTGAGAAGAACTCATATTATCAACATAAAGATGTTGTTGCGACATATTCATCATTTACAGAAGAAGGAAAAAAGTACTTTCAGATTGATACTTATGGTCAAAGTGACCGATTAATGCCTGACAAAATTAGCCAAACGATTCAGTTTGATGTTGAAACAGCAAAATTCTTAATTCAACTTTTGGTTGATGAGTTTGATTTACTCAGATGAGAAATTTTCAGATTTCATATGTCTACTTTATTTTATAGAATCAAATCAATTTAGCTACTTTCCTTAACTTGTTGACTGAGAAGTGACGATTAAAATATAGAGAATATAAAAATTATAAAAATGTAAAGCTAATTATTAATAATCAATTGACATAATTTAGACGAACATGTAAACTGGACATAAGGATGCAAATGTCAATCACTTTTTTCACAGGTACGGTAAGCAGTTTTTTCAGGAGTATGGTAAGGAGTTTTTTCTAACATACGGTAAGCAGAATTTTCAAGGGTAAGGTAAGCAGTTCTTTCACATCATGATGATCATTCGATGAAGGTATCAGGGTGTTTGAGCCGATAGGATTGACCCTTTAGAGAGAAACATTTAGCACGATGAAGAATGCGATCCAACAGTGCGGTTGTTAAGACAGGATCCCCCATCATCTCAGCCCAGTCGGTGATTTCTTTATTGGTGGTGAAGATGATCGATGATGTTTCGTAGGTATCGCTGATCAAGGTGAAGAACTTATTGGCTTGGTTCCGTGTGATGGGCGTATACCCAATCTCATCGATGATAATCAACTGTGCTTTCTTTAAGTTCTTGAGTCTGAAGCCAGCCGTCCGTTCATTCTCGGCATTGTCGAGCAATTTGATCAAATTGACCATCCGTTCGAAGCAGACCGTGTAACCATTTTGAATGGCCACCATCCCCAAACCGACGGCGATCATGGTTTTCCCAAGACCAGGTGGGCCAGCGAACACGATATTTGAGCAGTTGTCCAACCAAGACAACTCTCTTAAATGACGAAGCTGACCTTCGGTGATACCAGAATCCAATTCAAGGGGATCGAACTCCTCCAAGGCTTTGAGATGCGGTGGGAAGTGGGCGGCAGCGGTATTGCGTTTGCGACGTCGCTCATTGCGTCCCTTCACTTCGGTTTCGAGCATCTCCAATAAAAATTGACGTAAGGAGAGTTCTTGGCTCTCGGCGGTATCTAAAAGCTTAACCAATTGTTTCGCTGCGTGTTTCAAGGTGAAGCTTTCCAGTAAGGCAGCTAAGTGTTCAATGGGGATGTGATCGCTTCCTACGGCTCTGAGGAGTGCTTGTTTCATGAGGAGCCTCGTTCCGGTTCGCAACGACGCGCAAAGGCCCGTTGATAGACTTCAAGATCCTGTTTCTGAACCTCATTGAAGGCCACGCGTTTGGGTTCACTGCGACCGGCTTTCACAAGCGCAAAAACAGCTTTGAATTGGGTGTATCGGTATCGAAAATCCCGACAGCACAGATCCATGACTTGGGCGACCAATTCGCGTTCTGGTTGTTCGGCGTCCAAGAAGCGTTCCACCGCACTCAACTGACGGGCAAGATGACGTGGATTCTCCTTTTTGAAGCCGTTGATGAAGTGTTGAAAGTCATAGCAGTTCCACTTGACCCGTAAACGCTCCACAATCTGGATCCAGTCTTCGGATTGAGGCCGACGATGATCGGGAAGTTGATTGATACTGCCTTTGCACGCATTGATGGCGTGTTGGCAGATCAGATTGTGCTGATCATCATAGATATGCAAGGTGCTGCCAATCGCTTTATAGTGGACCTTACTGAAGCAGTAGGCATAGGGGACGGAGTATTTTGAGGAACGATACTGAACATAGGGTAAACTGTTGATGTCTACCGAGATATAACTCGAAGGTGAATTCTCGTAGAAAGAACTGACGTTGGGGCGAAGTGTTTCACGCTCAATCGTTTCGAAGACGTCATTGGGAACTCTAAACGTTGATTTATGAATCCGCTTGTTCTTACGCTCCACCCAACTGGGTAAGGACGTCCAAACTTCATCCATCGTTTCGATTGTGCGTGCACTGAAGAAATTCATTTTTACGAAATGGACACTGTTCTCAATCGGTCCCTTGCTTTCTGGATCCGCTTTATTGCACACCCATAGGCTGAGTTCCTGTTCTGTACAGAAATCTTCAAAGATGCGCGTCTTGATGACTTCCCCATAGGTTTCACTGGCTACGAAGACGGCATCCTGATCAATGACCAACTGCGCAGGTCGTCCACCCAACTTGCAGAAACTTCGATAGAGGGTGCGACTGGCTTCCTCAGCACTGAATTTATGGTCTTGCGCAAAGACATGCAGGATACGACTGTAACGCAGCAGGAGGCAAATGAAATGAACGACGACCCCTGACGCAATCCGCTGCTGTCCAAAATCAACGAGCATTTGTTCACCCGGAGGGGTATCAAACACATAGTCATAGCTGCGCTTAGGCTCCAACTCCATTTCGATTTGACCTCGCTTGCGAAGGTGATGTACGTAATTCCGTAAGGTCTGCTCATTGCCAGGCAAGGCATCGACCTCGCCGCTTTCAACGAAGCGTTCCGTAAGGACATCGTAGATCGAACTGATGTATACATCGGAATTCTGATTGTTTTGTAAGATGGATAGGATAGCCGAACGATAGGGTTCATGATCAAAGACCTTATCTTTGATCAAGTTTTGGTTGGGCACCTCCGGAAGTGCTTCCATCTTGAAGTACTTACGCAAAGTGGGGAGGCTGGGCGGCTTCCGTCCTCGCTCTTCGAAATAGTGAATGATTTCATTCATCGAGTAACCCCGTAACTTCAAATCTTGAATCTCTTGCATGTGCATTTTCTTGAGCATCTTAAACGCCTCCTTGAACATCTGTTATTCACAGTATATCGCTCAAGGAAAGGAATGCTCATCTCCTGTGTTCTGCAGTGCACTGACGGGTTACGTTTAATCAAACGTCTTGAAAATTATGCTTACCGTATGTCTGAAAAAACTGCTTACCGAAGTTTAGAAAAAAGTGCTTACCGAAGTTTGAAAAAACTCCTTACCGTGCATCTGCAAATTCATCTTACCGCCTGCA
>JBLJAX010000134.1:0-3423 GCA_047637795.1 Erysipelotrichaceae bacterium
GCTTGTATGAAAGTAGGAATCTGTTATGATGCCAATCTTGAACCGTTTTTAATTGAGTCAAGTACAGATGTTAAATTGGACAAAATCTTGACTGAAAAAAGGGCTTTCTAAGGTATAATTAAGCTATAGATGCTGGAGAAAATGAAATGTTGAAGAAAAAAGGCTTAATGTTACAAATCATGTTTGTTTTTTTTGCGCTCTTTGTGGGTTTCTATATCCCAATGACGCAGCGTATTCCGTTTCTTAGAAGTATCGGTTATTCCTATGAAAGAATGAATGTCATTTTTTCCATTCAGGCAGCTTTGGCATTCGTATATCAATTGGTATTTGGTTATCTGTGTGATAAATATCGAACCATCAAAAAGTTCTTCGTTTTAGCCTTGGTCATTGGTTCAGCCGGGACATATCTAATGTTTACAGCGACTCAAGAGGTCTTTTATTTTCATCTTTTGACAATGGCTTTGATGGGAAGTTTCATGAATCTAAGCATTGGACTGTTGGATTCTTGGGCACTTGAGATCGATCCAGAGATTCAACGCAATTATGGTGCGGTTCGTGCCATGGGTACCTTGGGTTGGATCGTTGGTGGCTTCGTTGTGACGTTTGTCATGAGCAATTATGGCTTTGGCTCGTTGGCACTTACGTATTTAATCATCACCGTGATTGTGTTGCTTCTAACCTTGAACCTTCGTGATGCGATCAAGGAACATCATGCGACACCGATTCGTGTTCAAGACATGAAACAACTTTTGTTTTCGAAACGTTATATGATCATTGTCTTTATTCTGATGTTTGCGATGATGGTTGCGAACAGCGATGGTTTGGTTGTCGTTATGAAAATGGAAGAATTAGGCGCAAGTGATTTCCAGAAGAATCTACGTTTCTCAGCACAAGCGGTTATGGAACTTCCATTGATGTTCTTGGGTGCTAAGCTTTTAGAACGTTTCAATCCAGTTAAACTATTAGGCTTTGCGATCGTCATGTTTGCTGTGCGTTTTATGGGCTATGCATTTGCCCCAACTGCGAATTGGATGATCATCGTGGCTTTACTGCAAGCAGTGACCTTCCCAATCTTAATGGTCGCAAGTAAACAGTTGATTTTTAGAGAGTCGCCTGTTCATCTACGATCATCAGGACAGCTCTTTGCTTTGGCCATCTACAATGGAATTGGGACGACCTTGATTCCATTGATTACAAACTTATTGATACGCATCGGAGGGATTGATTTCACGCTCGCTGCTTTGGCAATTTCCTTAAGCATTCCGCTGTTTTTGGTCTTCTATTTCCTTAAACTTGAAAAAGCTTAGATTCACATATTTTCACATTGAAGGGACAAACTCTTTACACATTAGAGCAGTATATTAAGAGTGTAAGATAACTATCTTACCTGTACGATCTCTTTCATAATAACCCCCTTTAAAATAACGTACAGATTCCTTTCCCCTTTTAAGTAATAAGTTAAAGAAAAAAGACGGCGCCAAACGTCTTTTTTCTTGTCTACGATAATGTACATTCTGTTGTACTAACAAATTCTCATCATATTCGTCACTAAAAACAGTGTTTATGTGTTGACAAATAAGTGTAGAATTTGTAAGATAAGAATGGGTTCAGAACCCGAAATGTTTGATTCCCTGGACCATTCACTTCCCCCACCCATACGAATGGCCAGTAATCCCCCGATTATGAATCAAGCAAACAAAAGAGGACGTCTAAGGACGTCTTTTCTTTAGAGAGAACCATGAAACTCATAGCACAACACGAAGATATTTTCTGGCCAGAGGAGACAATTGAAACACTTCGTTTCACATCGCGTGTTTTTATTCGCAATCAAGAAGGGAAGTATGCTTTCCTAAGAATTGTGGGTGAGGATTTCTTAGGCTTACGCAATCACTTGGAGACCTGTGGCGGCGGTGTCGAGGAAGATGAAACATTTTTAGAAGCTGCCATTCGTGAAGTCGAAGAGGAAATCGGTTATACTGCAAAGAATTATCACTTGTTGGGTTGTATTATCGATCGTTTGAATCCGATACAACGCATGACCTGTTCCGTATTCTTTGTGGCCGATGCGGACGAACAATTAGATGAAACCAATCGTACGGAAGAAGAAAAGATCTTGATCGATCAAGTTGTATGGTTGTCTCCGGATGAAGCCATTCGTCAATTCAGACACGCGGAATCCAAAGTGGATGCATGGGTTCACAGACGCGATTTAAGAGCCTTCATCCACCTTTTGGAAAATCAATACTAAGGGTGCCAAATCATCATTTGGATAAGTATAGCTTTGGTCGAACCGAAGCTTTTTATTTTGGCATAAAAAAGATTCAATTCCTTGTGCTTCTAATAAGCCCCCCGTTTGCTTACGGTAGAGCGTCACGATCAAATAGGCTAAGGGACGCATCAACACAATGCTTTTCTCGAGTGCAGCTAGACTCGATGCGAGTGAAGTGGTGATGTGTTCATCCCCATTGGGTAAATAGCCATTGTTTATTAAGACACCATCAAGTGGTTCATGAATCACAGTGTCGAGCAAAGCATGGTCGATTTGATAAAAGATATGCTTTGGATAGTCATGACACTTCGCTTCAGATCGCTCGATTGCCAAAGTTTGAATATCCAAGCCGATGACACGATGTCCTCTTTGAAGGCAGAATAAAGCATCGTTGCCGTTACCCAAAGTCAGATCTAAAATGGTGGAGACTTGTGTGAGTGAATTTTTGATAAACTGATGAACAAAGCTCGTTACGCGAAGCATAAATCTCCTTGGTAAACATCCAGCGCTGCCATGCGCTTGTCGATGCCATTCAAGACATTGATCTTCTGTTTGATCCATTGGGGTTCAATCAAATCCGTAGGACTGTAATCACCCGTTAAACGTAAGATGGCGACTTCTGTAGGAATGTGTCTCAATTGATTGACGACTAATTCAATATAGCTCTCCATATCCAATAATGCATAGGGTTTGATTTGGTGATCCATGGCCAAGCGTGTGTTCTCCAACAGATTCAACATATGGATCTTGAGCCCATAAGGCCTTAGTTGTCCGATGACTTTAACAGTCTCAAGCATTTGATCAGTATTTTCAGTTGGATAACCATTCATCACATGGACGATCAACTTAAGTTTAGTTTGTTTTAAGCGTTTAAAAACAGTTTCAAATTGAGCGTAGGTATAGCCTCGGTTCATATGTTTAGCGGTCTCATCATGAATGCTCTGTAGGCCTAATTCAAGATAGATATCCTTGATTTGCGTCATGCCATCTAAATACTGAATGATTTCTTCATCTAAACAATCAATCCGGGTCGCGATCGCAAGTGCCACGACATCGGGATGGTAAAGGAAGGGGTCATAGAGTTGTTTAAGTTGTTCTAATGGCGCATAGGTGTTGGTGAAGGCTTGGAAATAGGCGATGGCTTTGGCATCGGG
>JBLJAX010000135.1:0-3275 GCA_047637795.1 Erysipelotrichaceae bacterium
TCCTTCACCAATCAAATGGTGAAATCTCAAAATCTACTCTTAATTTAAACGATTTAAAAAATCAAGTCCTTATCTACTGAGTAACACCTTTAATTTTAATTTACCATTGACCTGATGGTGCATGCTTACGACACCGTGGTTACATTCCATCCTTCCCAGATATGCAAAAGGACCCATGATGTTGGGCATGTATAGACTATGCTTTAGGGCAGTTATTTGATCGAAATGAAGTTCACCGACACATGAAAAATCCTCGTCTTGGATATTTAATAAACAATGTTTCTCTGAGAATGTGGATGATCCTAATTGATAGCCATCTTCATAGACCATAAAGCTCTCCAATGGATATGAAAAGTAGTATGTTTTCAATGGATGACTATGGATGATTTGGATGAAGGCATGCGGATTTTCTTTGTTTGTGCTGATGCCAAAGATGAAACTAATGATTTTATTGAGTGCACCGTTGACCTGCTTAAAATACCAGCCTTCGAAGTAGTGGGGAAGCTGGGTATTGCCTTGAAAGAGGAAGGGATGTTTAAGTTTCGTGAACAAATTCTTTTCCACTAGAGTTCACAAAGCTCTTTGCTTATTTGATAAACAGTTTTACCGAGTTCGCGATTCAAGGCATGTTTAGCAGGTTTAGTTTCGTGGGTGAGGTTGTAATACTGACCACTTACACCTTCCATGCTTGGATCCGCAATCAAATAATAGATCGCATTGCCTGAGATCTCTGGATTCTTTAAGATACGTTGAATCACCAATTTGGAAAAAAGACGATACAAAGGCCCATTGTTTTGTCCAATGTTGGTCTTCACATCCCCTGGATGCATCGCATTGATTGTTACACCAGTTCCAGCGAGTTGATCGTTGAGTTCCCAAGTACAGAGCAGTTGAGCGGTTTTTGATGCCCCATAGCCTCTTAAGCCTGTGTAGTGACGTTTCTGCCAATCTAAATCCGTAATATCCAAACCATTGAAACGATGACCTTCCGAATTGATGTTTAAGATCTTGGAAGGGGAAGATGCTTTTAAGGTATCTAACAGGAGTTGTGTGAAAAGGAAGGATGCCAGGTGATTGACCGCAAAGACCAGTTCATGACCATCATTTGTTAAAATCCGTTTTGTGGAGTGAAGACCGGCACAGTTGATAAGGATGTCAATCTTCTGGGTTTGAGATCGTATTTCCACAGCAGCTCTTCTTACTTCATGAAGGGAGCTGAAATCTGCGATGACGAATTCGATGGTTGCAGGAAGATGATGAAGTTCTGACTTTACCGCTTGGGCTTTATGTAGATTACGAGCCACGATGAAAATCCGCACAGGATTATGTGCGATGCGTTTCAAGGCTTCGTATCCAACGCCAGAGGTTGCGCCAGTGATGACGATAACTTTGTCTTGAAGTGTTGCGTCGGTAGTCTTCTGAATGGCATTGTGATGTTCAAGAAACATCAACTCATCGGGTAGAGGTTTTTTCATATCAACCAAAGTATTTCTTCATATTCTTGCGATAGAATTTATTGAAATGCGGGATATTGTTAAAGATATCGCCCCAGAGATCATAATAATCACGTTGTTCCAGGATTAGACCTTCTTCATTCAAAGTCAAACGCGTCACACCATATAAAGGGGTATCCGGTGATTTCTTAAAGGACATCGTCATGACCCATTCCATGGAGATGACATTGTCTTTCTGCATGATATTAAACAAATCCATATGCAATGAACGACAGCGCTTAGTCAAACGCTCACACATCGCAACAAAATCTTCTTTACCAACGACTTTTTGAATCGAGTCTTGAAAGACGATGTTTTGGTGATAATACGGAAAGATATGCGACCAGTCCGGTTTACCTTCACGGTTGTAGGTCTTTGACCACAGTTCTGCGACCAAATCGATATTCAATGGGACTAAACTGTGTTCATTTGTCATGTTTGCTTTCCTTTAAGAGGTCTTTATGCACCGCATCGGCCGCAAGCTTTCCGGTTAAGACCGCAACTGGTACACCGGCAGGGTTGAAGGTAAACTGACCTGCTTGTTTGATGGACTTGATGGGTGTATGCACGGATTTACTGACACTGAGAAACTTATATTCGACAGGGAAGGGATGATTCTCAAAGGACCAACCCGTTACTGAGCCTTGGGTCGCATAGGTGCGATCGTAGATGGTTTTAGGGGTTGAGACAATTGTCATTTCAATGTGATCACTCAAACCACTCCACAAACCTTTATCCAAGATATGAACCATTTCAGTGCTTGCCAACTTCTTGAATTCATCATAATAACCACAGGCAACTAAATGCTCACAGAGCGCATAATCAAACAAGGTAGAAACGATCAATGCGGTTTTTCCTCTAGGTGACAATGTGACATCACGAAGCGAGGGAATGGATATTTCCAAGGTATTGACACTAAGATTTGCTTTGATGTATTCAAATAAAACGTGTTTATCCCGTGTGAAGTGCCCATTTTCCATAATTGAATCAACAGGCACACTGGATATACCATCTAGTTTAGGCGTATAGAAGGCATGAGGTCCATTCTTAGCCTTAAACGTTTGAGGATCAAGATCTGTAAACATGTATACTGTGATGATGGAGTCTGCACCCTTCATGGATGCGAAGAAGTTCTTTTTAGCATTCAACTCGATCTGTAGTCTTTTTTGCTTGATGGCTTCAATATCCAAACAGTGATAGAAACGATTCGTATCCGCTGCCCAAAGCAGTTGCTGATAGGCATAAACAGCCCCATCTTTGGTTTTAACCAGTTTCGCATCCGCATCAATAGAAATAACTTCACAACGATTGAGCAGTTCGCCGCCATTCGCTTGGATATACTTCACAAAAGTCTCAATGATCTTCTGTGTTGAACCCAAGGGATATTGGTACTGCAGATACAGCGTGAAGTAAGACAAGGCAAAAAAGGTTGGAGTTTTGGCAAAGAAGTGTTGCGATATCATGTCGACCAAGCCTTGGTCGTTTGTTATTTTTTGGAGGTATTCGTCCACTGGTTCCATGTATTGCATGGCTTTACGCATGTGCACCATGAACTTAAACATCCACGGTAAAAGCGTCTTGCCTAGGTATTCCATGTCATAAGGTTTCGGTAGAAAGAGAGGATTCTCAATGCCGTACAGCACATCCATATGGGTCATGATCGCTTTGATGTCTTTCATAATGACATCGATAGCCTTGTGTTCGTTTGGAAAAGAGATCTTCAGTACTTTCTCATAATCATCCAACGACGCAACGGATAAAAAATCCATACTCGCGTCTTTG
>JBLJAX010000136.1:0-2296 GCA_047637795.1 Erysipelotrichaceae bacterium
AGATTCAAGACGACGAGCAAAGGCAGAACTATTTTTTCCATGTAGTATAATACACCTCATCTTTATCGACTTCGATCTCAATACTTGGTTTCTTGGAATAGGGCAAGAACTTGGCATCTTGATACAATGCTATGAAATCATCTTCCGTCATGATGAAATGCGCATGTTCCGCATGCACATCGATTTTTTCGTGATGATACGTGAAAATCGTTTGTGTCTTCGCATCAAGACGCAAACGGCTTCCAGTTTTCAATTGTTTAAGCGCATTGTAGAGATCTAAACTATCGTTCATGTTGCGTGAAAATATCCTTCATTTTTTGCCATAGACTTCTTTCATAAGCTGGACTTGCTTTAAAATCATATTGTTTGGTCTGTACATCAATGTCCGATCGATGACCCAGATAATTCCCCTCTTCGTCCAATCGATAATGATTGATTTCAGGGTTCAAGTAACTAAATAGAATGAGACGCATTTGTGTCTTGATGTTGGGGTCATTGACACGAACCGCTAATTCCAAACGTTTCTCCGTATTGCGTGTCATTAAATCGGCTGAACTGAGATAACTCAACCATTCTCCCTCATGTTTGAATAAGAAGGCACGGGTATGTTCCAAGTAACGTCCAATGACCGAAATGACTTGAATGTTCTCACTTAAATCTTTTTGACCTGGAACCAAGCAACAGATTCCACGGATGATCAAATCAATTTTCACACCGGCTTGGGAAGCTGCGTATAAGGCATCGATGATGTCTTTATCCGTCAATGAATTCATCTTTAAGATGATATGTCCATCTTTACAGCTTGCTTCTTTCTGGATGTCTAAGAGAAGTTGTTGCTTCAATGAGTATGGAGCCACTAAGATGGACTTGAAGGCTTGATTCAAACGCTCGATATTTCCCATTTGGATGGACTGCAAGAAATAGAGCGCTTCCTGACCAATGGTTTGATCCGCTGTGATGAGATGGAAATCACTGTATAAACGCGCGGTCTGCTCATTGTAATTCCCTGTCCCGATGTGCGTATAGAGTTTCGTCTTATGATTGTCTTTCTCAATGGCGACGCAAACCTTGGAATGAACTTTCATGTGTTCGACACCAAAGATTAATGTGCAGCCTGCTTCTTCCAAGCGATTGGACCATTCAATGTTGTGTTCTTCATCAAAGCGCGCTTTCAGCTCAATGATGACGATGACTTCTTTACCCGCTTCCTTGGCTTGGATCAAGGCTTCAACGATCTTCGATACATTCGCAACCCGATACAAGGTGATGCGTATCGATACGATCTTCGGTGATTGCGCTGCTTCTTGGATGAAACGAATAAGCCCACTCGCCGCATCAAAAGGGAAATGAAAGAACAGATCGCCTTTGTTGAGTTGCGAAAGAATGGATTCTTTGCTTTGTATCGCCGGATGAAAACGATAAATATGTGCTGGATAGAAGGCATCTTTCGTGCGCAAACTCAAGAACTTTTCAACATCATTCATGAAGCTGTAATTGAAAGCTGCCGTATTGGTGAAACAATGATCTTTATCGATATTCAAGGTCTTCAATAAGGACTTAATGATCTGCTCACTCTCATACTTCACTTCCAAGCGAACAGGACTCAATCGGAAACGCTTCTTAAGGAGTTTCTTCATGGTGTCTCTAAAATCCAAGTCTTCATCCGAATAGGTATCCCAATCCAAATCCGCATTCCGTGTGACACGAATGATATTTTTCTCAACGACATTGTAGCCTTTAAAGATCACATCCACGAAATCATAGACGACTTGTTCGATTGGTAAGAATTCCAAGCGATGTTTTTTAGGTAAAACGATGTTTGCTGGCAATAGATTCAAATCGATTGGGATGAAGGCAAGCATCGTCTTCGAGCCATGTTTCAATAGAACACTGACTGCGACTTGCTTGTTCATGAGATGTGGAAAAGGATGGGCTTTGTCGACAATGATCGGACTTAAAAGATGCTCGATCATATTGTGAAAATAGGTCGTCACATAGTCCAAATCATTGGCTTTCAAGTCTTTTAGTTGTGGGTTCTTGATTTGATACGTTTGAGCTTCCAATGCCCATTGCGCATAAACCGCTCCCAAATCGTCCATCTGCTTTTTGACGTGTTTACCAATACCCTTGAGTTGTTCATCAATGGTCAGACTGGTTTTGTTATCCGGTGCCTTGACCAAACCTTTTTGTTCACTAAGTGATCCCACTCGAACCATGTAGAACTCATCCAGGTTGCTGTAAACAATGGAAAGGAATCGAAGGCGCTCGAAAAAAGGTACGGTGGACCACCGTGCCT
>JBLJAX010000137.1:0-5156 GCA_047637795.1 Erysipelotrichaceae bacterium
TGTTGCTTGTATATTATAACACAGTTATTAGCACTGTCAACTAATGAGTGCTAAGGCCGTTATCGCCTGTAAACAATTGGCTTTTCAGCTGTTCCCAATCCTCAGGATTGAGCAATTTCGATGCCACATCTTCCAAGATTGCATACGCAAGATCTTCACCTTCATCATCTGTATAGACGAGTGGAAGTTGAGCCAAACCCATGTAGACCAATCGATCCATGCAGAGGCGTTCCATCGATGGATTCTTCTCACACCACAGTTTGATCAGTTGTTCAGCTGCTTGATAACCATCCCCATCTTCAGGTAAAGCTAAGGATGCTGGAATGATTTGGTATTCCACACCTTCATCTTTGAATGCGAATTCATCATGGAGTTGTTGCTCGATTAGAATTCGAATCAAGAGTCGCAAGAGAATGGGATCATTCAATCGATCAAAGAACAACTGAATCAAATCACTTTTGTTTCTGAGATTCATTCGACTGAGTTGATCCAAAGCCTTGAGTTGAGCATGTTCATCTTTCGTCAATAAGCTTAACAAAGCTTCATCATCGTAGAATGTCTGTGTCGTGTTTGTGCTTTGCATGGCTTGCTTTAATTGTTCATGCAGACTTAAAAAACGCTCGTGATAGAGCTTCGGGATGTAGGGCATGCTTAGCTCTTCTAAAACCAAAGCCAAAGCTTCTTCATAAGCGTGTTCATTTATCTTTTGTTCAATCAATTGAATCTGTATTTGATAGCTGTTTTCTTCCATCTTTAATATTATGCCACAGTTTGTCCATGCTTGCATCGTTAGATGCTTGTGTTAGAATAAACTTATGAAAATTCTAAGTGTGATCGTCGGTTTAGCCCTGACTGCGGGTGGTGTCTACCTTGCTTATGACACGTTTATGTTGTTTGATGATTTGGAAACCCTAAGATTGGGATTATTATTGGGAGCTTCGTTCCTTGCCATGACCGTAGGTCTATATCTCTTTTTACTTCCCTTGGCAATGAAACCTAAAGCTAAGAAAAACAAGCACTTGGTTCAAGAAACAGTCGTAGAGCCTGAGACCCATGATGAAGTCATCAGTGAAACAGAAGCCTTAAACCTTATCCAAGCAAACAGTGATGATCGCGAAACGTCTATTGAAGAAACAATCGACACACCGCTTGAAATGGTTGAAGAAGCAATGCAAGCGGCTACGCTCGAAGACTTTTTCAACCAAGAAAATGAAACCAAAGCCTTTGATGTTATAAAAGAAGAAATTCACATTCAACCGAAGCATGCCGATCTCGCACAGACCCTCGTCATGCCGACCTTTAAAGAAAATATTGAACATGAAGTGGATGGCGACACTGTCGTCATGCCAAGTTTCAATGAAGCTTTGAAAGAAGAATCAAACCAAACCGACGATCGTTTATTTACTGCTAAGATATTCAATGACACTTTGGATTTCGAAACCAAGCATGAATTGCGTGTCATCGGAATCGAATCGTTCGGTAGTCAACGTATTCTAAAGAAACTTCAACCCGACAGTGAACTCAAACTAAGTTATAAGCAAAAAAAAGGTTTGAATCTTGCTCAAGTCACCTATCAAGATAAAGTCATTGGTTATGTCTCCCGTTTGGAAATGAATCATTTGAATAAAAGTCTAGATCAATTGATCCGTGTCACACCCGGCGATATCGTTACCGATGGTCGTAAAGTCATCCGTTTCAGTGTCCAACTTTACTTCAAAGTTGAGGAGAAACAAAACACATGAAGACAGAAATCTCTCAAGAACGTAAAACATTCTATACAATCGGTTTGATCATCACTGGCATTGGATTTATTTCTTTCTTATCCGTATTTGCCTTTGCTTTTCTAGGGGATCCCTTCCAATTGGGCTTCAACTTCATGGCTCCGGGTTTTATTGGGTTTGTGATGATCATCATTGGTCAAAGCATCATGACCTTTGCCCGCTTAGGTAAAGCTGGGTCTGGTTTGGTTTTAGACCCTAAACAAGCGCGTGAAGATCTCAAACCTTATTCATCACAAGTTGGTGGTATGCTAAACGATGTCTTGGATGAAGTCGACTTGCCGCTTCAAGCAAAAGAAGTCGTCAAAGTCCGCTGTCGTCAATGCCAAGCGCTTAATGACGAAGATGCGCGCTTTTGTAAACATTGTGGTTCCGTACTCTAAAGTTCAACGAAGTTGAGCTTTTCTTTTGGGCATAAAAAAACCCTTTTGATAAGGGTAAATAAATGGCGTCCTCGGAGGGACTTGTAAAATAAAGAAGTTACCTATTCTGATTAGTTCGTTGCACAAGAGGACAGATTATAAGTATTATTCAAAACAATCAGTATTACAATCTTCAAAGAAAACTTCATTTAAAAGCGGAATAAAGTAATCATTTATACCAAATTCATATCTTGCCTCAAAACTTCCATCAGTTTTTACTATACCTCCCGAACCATACCCAGCATGATTACTCCCGAGAACAACTACAACGTATTTCTTATTAGCATATTCTATTGGTGCAGTTCCAGTCGCTATGAATTCGACTAAAAAAGGATAGTAATCACCATGCATTCTTTGAGATAAATCTGTTTTGCTTTTCTCAAGATCATATTTTGCCTTTAAAACAAATGAAATGGAATTAACCTTTATATAAGTATTTTCATCAATTTTCCAATCAAAAGGTATAAGTCCAGCCTTGAATGGTAACTGATCACCAATATTGAACTTTGATAAATCAACATACCCATTAATCATACCTTCTAAACTATTTTCCCCATCTATCCCATTATTACCATCTACTCCGTTTAAGCCATCTTTCCCATCCAAACCGTTCTTGCCATTCTTTCCATCCACTCCATCTAAGCCATCTTTCCCATTAGTGCCTCTTACGTTTCCTAAATCTTCTCCTTTAAAAAATAAATGACCATTTTCATCTAATACAAAATCGTTTCTACTTACTATACTTCTTGATTCTTCAGCACATCCAACAAACAACAGAACAATAAAAATGGCTATAACAATTTTCTTCATTTTCCTATTCCCCCTGTTAAAACTAAGTAATATCATAATAAACTGGCTAGAATTTAATTACTATATACGATAAGTGTTAAAAAGCACAGGTTGTCTAAATTAAATCTATTCATATCATTTCGTTAGAACTATGTTTTTTGAATTGAATTATTTTAGTATTTTTCAGGATGGTTAATTAACGAAAAAACAAAAAAACCCTTTTGATAAGGGTAAATAAATGGCGTCCTCGGAGGGACTCGAACCCCCGACCGTGCGCTTAGAAGGCGCATGCTCTGTCCAGCTGAGCTACGAGGACAATGTGCTGTTACATCTTACCAAATTTAAAACTTAAGTTCAAGAATCAAAACCACTTTCGTTTCTTCTCTGGCCATGGGTATTCTTTGCGTTCGACCGTGATTTCACCCTTGTTCAATGTAATCAATGCGTAGGAAGGTAGACTCGCATCACGATTGTGATGGATCGAGCCTGGATTGACCAAGGTGATGCCCTCTTCACGGGTCACTTTGAAAACGTGGCTATGACCATATAGAACCAATTGACATTCCTCTTCTTTGGCTTTTTGAATCAAGCGTTCCACCATATGATACATCGGATACTGGTGGCCATGAATGAGCAGGATTCTTACCCCATCCAAATCAAGAATGATTTGAGCGGGATAATCATAATATACGTCATTGTTGCCTTTGACAGACACAAAACCATCCAATTCACTGGCTGGACTTTCACTGTCTCCACAGTGGAGATAGGCGTCCGCATTGGGATAGAGATTGCGTAATTCCGCATGAACGCTGTTGCGTCCGTGTGTGTCACTAACGACGAGGATCTGTTTCATGGTCTACCTCTATTTTAGTAAACTCAACGTCACTTTGAAAGAGCTCTTTGACTTGAATGTGTGCATAAATCGCATCTTTGGTGGTGAAACACTTGGCTTCACCTTCAATGAGTGTCTTATCTTTAAACTGATTCACCATCACTTGAATGGAATCATAGATGTTCTGCTTGAAGACTTGGTTGAATGCAGGACGAGCCAAGGGGTAATGTGTGCAGCCTAAGATCATCGCATCGGCATTTAAGCTCTCAACACTGAGTTCTTGTTCGATGTAGGCTTGCATATCGGCTTGAGAACGCATGCCTTCAACCATACTGACCAATTCCGGTAAGATGGTTCCTTGAATCTTCATCATGGGAAAACGCTGTCTCAGGGCTTTTGTGTAGATCTCACTTTGAATGGTGAGTTTAGTTGCCACAACCAAGATTGATTTTGTATCAACAGGAATCTGCTCAATCGTAGGCTCAACCACTTCATGAAAGATCACGCTCGGAAATCGTTCCTTCAATACGGGAAGTGCCACGGCATTCATTGTGTTGCAGGCGATCACAATCTCATGAATACCCTGATTTAGAAACCATTGGATGTTTTTTGTAGCGATAGTTTGAATTTCCAAAGCTGTTTTATTCCCATAAGGCGCATTTTTTTGGTCCGCAAGAAAGTGAAAAGCTGCGTTGGGATACGCTTTATGTAATGCATGAAAGATGCTGTAGCCACCGAGGCCAGAATCAATGATACCGATTGTCATAGTGGATATTATACCATTTCTTGTTTTGCTTGAATACGCTGCTGGATTGTTTTTGCCAAGGCAGGTCCAAGCACTTCACTGAGTTGTTCCTCACTGGCTTCAAGTATGCCTTTGACGGATTTGAAGCGTTTGAGCAGCGCTTGTTTACGCTTAGGTCCTACCCCTTCGATATCATCTAGAACTGAATAGGTTTGAGCTTTGGAACGACGTTTTTGATGTTGGGAGAGGACAAAACGATGCACTTCATCTTGCATGCGTGTCAAGAGATAGAAGGTCTCAATGGAATCTTTTAGTTCAATGCGATCACCGTTGCGATCCATTAAGGCGGAGGTTTGATGTCTTTCATCCTTGACCAAACCAAAGACAGGAATGTTCACATCTAAAAGCTCAAGACTGCGCAGTGTCCCTTGGATTTGTAGAAAACCACCATCCACCAATAAAACACTAGGAAATGGTTTCTCTTCCTTAAGCATTCTTAAATAACGTCTGTAGATGACTTCTTCCATATTGCGCACATCATCCGCATTGTTATGAAGGTGATAGATCCGATAATCTTGTTTAAAGGCTTT
>JBLJAX010000138.1:0-7350 GCA_047637795.1 Erysipelotrichaceae bacterium
TCGGGTGCCTTTTTCAGGCAGACATCTGATTTGGAATGCTTTAGGTTGTATCGGTATCGGCCTCTTGGAAAACATACCTTTATCGGTTATTGAAGAAGGACTTAGTTCGTTTGAGAATGCGGCACGTCGCTTTAAAGTTGAAGTCAATGGACCCAACATCTACATCGATGACTATGCCCATCATCCCACCGAAGTCAGTGTCACCATTGATGCGGCACGATTACGATATCCCAATCATAAATTGATTGCCATCTTCAAGCCTCATCGAGTATCCCGTTTGTATCATTTTGCGGATGCCTTTGCGCAGGCATTAGATAAGGCGGATGAGGTTTATTTGTGTGGGTTCACTGCGATTGATGATCAAGAAGCGGGCTATGATATCACAATCGATTATTTGAAAGAGCGTTCTCAAAAAGCAGAGGTCATCACAGAAGATGAAGTGGGTGCGCGATTATTGCAGAAGCAGGGTCCTGCGGTCTATTTATTCATGAGTTCAAAGGATATTTATGGTCTTGCAAATCTTTTGAAGCGCTATCAAAAGGATTGAAAATATTTTCATAATTGTTATAATAGGTTCAAAGAGGTGAGCCTATGGATGCATTTTTTAATAGTCTTAGTGAAATATCAGTCATCTTCCTACCTATTTTAGGTGCGATGGTACTGATCTTTTTATTGTTTCTATTTTATCGCCTTTATTTCATGATGAAGAAGGTGGATCTGCTCTTGGATCGTGTCGATCGTACGATGAATGTCGTGGATCAGGAACTCAATGAACTGAAGACATCCATTGAAGTGTTATCTGGTGTAGCCAAAGGCGTCATGTACGTTCAGAACTTCACTAAACACTCATTAATGACCGCTACCGTATTCTTAGTGGAGCATTTCGAGGGCATCAAACAATGGATTCAAGGAATTTTTGATAAGAAGAGCGAACCCGATGTACAAACAGAGGCGGATGAAGAGAAAGCCGCATAGAAAGGACCCGATATGGAAGACACAAATAAAAAACTTGAAGATTTCGTAGAAGAAAAAGTAGAAGTGGTCGAAGCAAAAGTTGAAGAAGTAAAAGAAGTCTTGGAGAATCCTGAAGGTCTCGATGAAGTCAAAGCGGATGCGGAAGCGAAGTTTGAAGACTTGAAGGAAGATGCAAAAGAAAAATTTGAGAAAGTCGAATCTAAATTTGAACATGTGAAAGAAGATGTCAAAGAAAAAGTCGAAGACGTCTTAGAAAATGAAAAAGTTCAAAAAGTCGTTGAATCCATAAAAGATGGTGCTAAGGTTGTTGGCGAAAAGACATCGGAGTTCCTCGATAAGATCGATGCGCAAGAAAAATTCGAAAAAGCTAAGGAAGTGACGCTTGAAGCAGGTCAAAAAGTGGCTAAAAAATTTGATGAATTACGCAATGACGAAGAATTAAAGGCGAAGTTCAAAGATACGACGGATGATATCGTTGAGGGCGGTAAGAAGGTCATCGAAGACATCAAAGAAAACGAAACCGTTCAGAAGGTTGTGGATTCGGTTAAGGATGGTGCTCGCACCGTAAGTGAGAAGACCGTTGAATTTTTTGAAAAACCAGAAGTTCAAGAAAAGATTGAAGTAGCAAAAGAAAAAACCTTATCGATTGCTGAAAAAGGCATGTCGAAGTTAAAAGAATGGTTAAAGCCGAAAGGTAAGGTTGATCAAGGCGAATGAAAAGAGTAACGATCTATGATGTGGCTAAGGAAGCGAAAGTTTCATTAGCAACGGTCTCACGTGTCATTAATGGCCTTGAGATCGTCCGTGAAGATACGCGTCTGCGTGTCAACGAAGCGATTGAAAAATTAGGCTATAAACCGAATGCGATCGCACAAGGTTTGGCTTTACAGAAGACAACGACGATTGCCTTGGTCGTACCGGAAGCGAGTTTCTCGTATACGGGTCAGATCATTAATGGTTTGTTGGATGTGGCGAAGATTTATAAGTACAACATCATGTTGCATACGGTTTCGGAAGGGATTGTGGAAATTGGTGAAATCATCGATACCATCATCAAGTCCAGAGTCGATGGGGTTGTCATTTATAATGACAAACTGATTTATGATGAATTGAAGGCATTGACCAATTATCAATTCCCAATCGTCTTGATTGGCAATAAGATGTCCACCAACAATATCTGCAGTGTTTATGTAGATCTTGAAAAAGCCGTCTATGAATTGGTGTCCGAGTATTTGGATAAGGGTAAAGGCGATATCGCCATTGTTCAAGACCGTAAGAACAAGTATATGATCGAACAATTGATCAAGGGTGCGACGACTGCTTATGAACGTCGTGGATTGGTCTTTGAACAATACATCGAAATTCCACAGGAATATCGTAGTTCATACCAATATCTCAAAGAATACTTCAAGACACGTCGCCATGATTTGGTCATCGCGTATCGTGATTCACAGGCTTTGGCCGTTGCGAATGCGGCCGCTGAGAATGATATCAAAGTTCCAGAAGAACTTGAAATCGTTTGTATCATTGATTCGAAATACAACTCGATGGTTCGTCCACAACTTTCATCGTTTACCTTCCCGTCCTATGATTTGGGTGCGGTCTCGATGCGTGTCATGACCAAGATGTTGAAGCAGGATAATTTCGATGATCGTGAGATTGAATTGAGTTATCTCTTCACACCACGTCAGACAACCAAGTAATTGATTATTGAATGGTTTTTGTTATAATGATTGTGCGTTGAAAAGGCAGAGTAGATTGGTGTTCGTTGTAGAGAGGTGATGGGGCTGAAAATCACTACGAACTAAGATTGAATACACCTTTGAGCTGCTTTATGCAAAGTAAAGCCGTCTGCCGCGTTAAGGCTTAAAGTGACGAAAGTCGACTAAGGTGGTACCGTGCTAAAGCACCCTTGGAAGGGTGCTTTTCTATTTCAGGAGGAACTATGGAATTTTTTGATGAATTAAAATGGCGTGGTTTGATTAAGGATGTGACGGATGAGGCTGCGTTCATTGAACGTTTGAAATCACCGTTGACCTTATACTGTGGTTTTGATCCAACGGCAGACAGTCTGCACATTGGTCATATCCAACAGTTGTTATTGCTTAAACGTTACCAGTTACAAGGCCATACACCGATTGCTTTATTGGGTGGTGCGACGGGTATGATCGGGGATCCGCGTCCAACGACGGAGCGTAAGCTTTTGACTTTGGAAGAAATCCAGGACAATGGCAAGAAGATTCGTGTTCAATTGGATAAGTTTTTAGACAATACAGGACCGAATGCGTTGTTGTCGTTGAACAACTATGATTGGTTGAGCAAATTGGATTTGTTATCGTTTTTACGTGATTATGGTAAATACTTTAATATCAACTACATGCTAAATAAAGAAACGATTGCAAGTCGTTTGGATAGTGGGATCTCATTTACGGAGTTCACGTATACGATTCTACAAGCGATTGATTTCTATCACTTATATAAGAATCACAACTGTGAGTTGCAGATTGGTGGCAGTGATCAATGGGGTAATTTGACCAGTGGTACGGAATTGATTCGTAAATTGGTTGAAAACAGTAAGGTGTTTGGGGTGACCTCACCTTTGATCACAAATTCCGATGGTTCCAAGTTTGGTAAATCGGAAGGTAAGAATGTCTGGATGGATCCAGAGAAGACCAGTCCTTACCATTTCTACCAATACTGGATGAATGTCAGTGATGCGGATGTGATTGATTTCATGAAGCGTTTGTCGTTTAAGACGCCTGAAGAAATCACGACGTACATTGAAAAGGTTCAAACATCTGGGCATCTACGTGAAGCTCAAAAAGCATTGGCAGAAGAGTTGACGGTCTTGGTGCATGGCGAAGAAGGTTTGGCATCTGCATTGAAGATCACATCGGTTTTCTTCAATAATCAGTGGGATGAACTCAATGAAAGTGAATTGGGACTTGCACTGAGTGATGCCCCACGTTTAAACTTAAGTGAGCCGAGTTTGTTGATTGATGTCTTGGTTGCGGGTAAAGTATGTGTGAGCAAGCGTGAAGCACGTGAACTGATGCAAAATGGCTCGATTAGCATCAATGGTGAGAAGGTTGTTGATCTGGAGTTTGTTCTGTCCAGTGATCAAGCACTCTTCAATCACTATACCGTTATTAAAAAGGGAAAGAAGACCTATTTTGTGGTCAATTTTGGTGAATGACAATGAATTGGATGAACTGGATACTGATTGGAATCACGGCAGCATTGACGATTTTCATCATTGTTTTAAGAATTGGTGAAGTGCGTCGTTATCAATTGTCACTTGCGGCATTTAAAGAAAAAAATAAGAATTTTGAGATTTTATATCACAATAAACGTAACATCTATCTTTTTATGGCGATGGGGGTTGTGGTTTTCACGGTTTCCATGTTTGTGGATGGGGATATTTATGAGCGTTTGTCGATGGCTGTCATCTTTACGATTTTGGTTTTGGCGGAAAGTTTCAGTGCTTGGATGAATGCGACCTTATACAGCAGTGATAAGGAGTTTCTCTTTGGTTTGGCGAATGATCGCTATCGTTCGATCAAGACCTATAAAGCCAAGGGCAAGCGCAACACCATCATCGTTACATTGAAGAATGAGGAATTGGTTGTTCCAAATCCGATTGCGGAAATGATTCAGAATAAAGCGAAAGAAATCAAGAATTCAAAGAAATAGTTTTGTATAATAGAGACGAGGTTGTGCATGCGTAAATTAATCGTAGCTTTGATGATTGCTTTGTTTCTGAGTGCTTGTCAGAATGAAGCACAGATCTTAAAAGAAAAATATGAACGATACAAACTCCATTATCAGAGTATTTTAAATACGACGCAATTCAAGACCTCGTCTGAAAATTTTTCGATTGAAGCCAGCCTTGTGAAGCTGTCGGATGGTCAATATCGTTATGATGTGTTTGTGGATGAGCCTAAGATTGCGATGCATGATGTGGAGATTTTAGCGATCGTGGATAATGGCTTGTTGTTGGTTTCGGATAAGATGATGCCCAGTGTGGGTCTTTTTGAAGATGAAAGTTATCGTTTGATTCCGTTTCAAGTAGATGTGGATTTGGGCTATCATAAAGGCTTCAATCTCAATGGGATGGTGGATACGGATAACATCAATCTAAAAGTTGTTGTGATGTGGAAAGATTATTTTGAAATCAAGACGGAACGTGAGTATTTCAGTTTTGATTTGAGTGTAAAGGAATAGATGGATGAATGAGCGTCAAAAACATTCTTTAATCCTCGGTGGATTGACCAGCAGTGCTGGTATTTTTATTTCAAAGGCGATTGGTATCCTGTATGTCACTCCGTTTACGATGTTGGCGACGGATGCGAATCTGGTTTATTATGCGCGTGCGTATAATATCTATGAAATTGTGTTGAATGTCTCGATTGCGGGTTTACCGTTTGCGATTGCGACGATGGTTGCGAAATACAATTTAAAAGAACAGTATAAGACTTTGTTGTTGGTGCGTAGATTGTCGACGGCGATTTTGGCTTTGTTGGGTTTTGTGGCGATGATGGTGATGATTCTACTGGCGCATCCAATCGCACAGTTCTCAGTGAGTGGAGCAGCAGATTCCTTGGAAGTTCTGCGGACACGTAATGTCATGTTGATCATGGCCTTGGCTGTGTTCACGGTTCCTTTGTTGAATAGTTATCGTGGTTTTTATCAAGGTTTGAAGGAATTGAGCATCTATTCGTTTTCGCAAGTCTTGGAACAAATCACGCGTGTCGCTTTCCTTTTGGGAATTGGCTTCATCTTGGTGTATATTCTCAAGTATGACGCGATTTGGGCGGTGTATGGCGCGATTCTATCAACTTCCGTGTCTGCATTAGGCTCAATCGTTTACTTCATCCAGAAGGACCGCAAGTACCTTAATGCGATCAAGGCAAAAGCTTTGGCATCGGATGAAGTGGTTCCGGATCAAAAAGCGATCATCAAAGAGATGTTCTATTTCGCAGTTCCTTTTTTATTGAATGTGGCACTGAATAACAGCAGCAATATGATCAATTTGATGTTCTTCAACCGTGCGATGCGTATGCACGGTGAAACCATCCAACAGGCGGATCTTTATTATTCCATGGTCATGTTTACGACCAATAAATTGACGTCGATTCCACAAGTGGTTGCACCTGGCTTTGTTACAGCGATCATACCGTATGTGACAACAGCCTTTGAGAAGAAAGATCTCAAACAGATGCAGGATTATGTACAAGATTCCTTGGAGACCGTCTTCTATATCACTTTACCATTAGCGTATTTCCTCTTTGGCATCAGCACAAAGATCTATTACGTCATGTATGGTGGAACCAATGCGATCATTGGTGGGGAAGTCTTGGCTTATAACAGTATGACGGGGATTCTCTTTAATTTAGCGGCGGTGTCCAATGCCTTGATGATGGCTCTACGCTTAAGAAAACAAAACATCATCGTTTCGTTTATAGCGGTCATATTCAAGTTCATTGTATTCATTCCACTTATTCTCTGGTTCGGCTATCGTGGCAGTATCTTCTCGAATGCTTTGAATCAGCTCTTGTTATTTTTGATCAATATGGCTTTGATTAAGAAGACCTATCATGTCAGATTTGGACGTAGTTTAAGACGCATCAGTTTGATGATTGTTGGTTTATTGGGCATGCAAATGAGTTTCATGTTCCTGGATTTGATTGGTTTACAGGTATTAGACCAAAGTCGTTTGGTCGCCTTGGTTGAATTGGGTGTCTATGGACTTGTGGGCATTTTGGTTTATGTAGGGATCACAGGATTCTTGCAATTGCCGCAAAACATCCTCAACTTAGACTTTAAACGACTCGTAAGGAGATTGAAACGATGAGATTGGATAAAATGTTGGCGCATTTGGGCTATGGAAGTCGTAAAGAAGTTAAAAAAATCATCCGTGCAGGTTGGGTTCTGGTGAATGATGAACTTGTACGTGATGATGATTTTCATGTCAGTGAAGCAGATTCGGTTGTGGTTTATGATGAGAATGTAGAGATGTTGACAGAACAGTATTTCTTGATGAACAAGCCAGCGGGTACGATTTGCTCACATGATAATAAGTTGTTTCCTTCAGTTTATGATTTGTTTGATGAAGCGCTTCTACCGAAGACACAAGCCTTTGGTCGATTGGACCAAGATACCCAAGGTGTTTTGATTCTTAGCAGTGATGGGGTGATGGGACATCGTCTGTTGTCACCGAAACATCATGTTAAGAAAGTGTATCAGGTTGATTTACTCCATTCGTTTGATCCTAAGTTTATTCCTTTGATTGAAAAGGGCATTAAGATTGATAAAGAAGAGATTTGTGCGCCGGCTACGGTTGAAGTCATATCTGATAAACGTATCTTGTTGACT
>JBLJAX010000139.1:0-3613 GCA_047637795.1 Erysipelotrichaceae bacterium
GACCTGCATACGTTCAGGATGTTTTTTCTTGTTACGGGTGTTGATGTAGTTTTCTTCTTTACACTCCGTACAGATTAAAGTTAGATTTTCTCTCATTTCACTTTCCTCGCTACGCTATATTAATATAGCACAAATCATATGAATTTGTCATCAATTTTCACCGCTGGATATTTCATTAAAATAATAAGCATAAATATCACGGCTGATTCGCAAACAGGCACTGGTTTGAGAAGTGTCATTCCATGCATGTGGAATCGCACAAGCAATTGAAATCTCAGGCTCATCGAAAGGTGCGTACGAAACTAAGAGTGAGTTTGGTGAATCAAAGTAATTTCCCGCTTCATCATTCATAAAGGCTTCCGCAGTCCCTGTTTTAGCCGCAACCGCAACGGGTAGATCATTGAGAGCAGAACAATAACCATCGGTGACACACAATCTAAAACCATCTTGTACACGTTGGATTGCAGGTACATTCTCCAATGTCGATAAGACCGTAACCGGATTTGTGTAACTCGTCAGATTTGAATTAGTGATGGTCGCCTCAACGACGACACGTGGTTTCACACGGACACCATCATTCGCAATTGTGTTGATGTATTGAGACAACTGCATCGGTGTATAGGTATCATACTGTCCAATGACAAAGTCCAATAGATGACCCCCTAGCGTCGAAGTTCCAATATATCCGACTGTTTCACTCGGTACATCGATCCCCGTAAGTGTTCCTAAACCAAACTGACTGAAGGTATTGCGAATGGTTGTGAAGGCTTGTTTATCGATATTCAAGGGACCATTGTAGACGTAGTTCGCACCACCTAAACGCATTGCAATATGAAACATATAGACATTACTCGACTTCGCTAAAGCAACAAGATCATTCACGCGTCCTAAGTCACGTAGACTCTTTTTTATCGGTGTATCCGCTATTTTAATGGGTTCATCGACAATGGTTTCATTGAATCGAATCAAACCTTCGTTATAACCTAAATACATTGTGGCACCTTTGATCGAAGATCCGGCCGCCAAGGATTCCGTATAAGTGGCAACAGGATTGTTATAGATAACATCCCCTTCTTTCTTCATACCCGCTAAACTTAAGATATCCCCTGTTTTTGGATCACTGACCACGACATAGATCGTATCCATGTATTTGCGATATGGATTGTTTGCCTCTTGAATGAAATTGTTTGTCAAAATCTCTTCAACTTTTAATTGGAGGTTCACATCGATGGAAGTACGCAAATCTTGGCCTTTGGATCCCACGATCGCTTCGTTGAAAATCGCTAAACCTTGATCATTGTAATCAACCGTATACGCTGTATCTTCTCCCTTTAATAAGTTTTCATATTGATACTCGACACCACTTCTTCCCATCGAACTGTTTCGGGAGTATCCCAGCGCAAGATAGTAATTCAAGCGCTCGGACAAAAGGCCTTGTTTCGAACTTGTGACACCGCCGAGCAAACCTCGCAACATCGCATCGTATGGGTAAGAACGGTCGAAATAAACATAGACATCAAAGCCTTTGTATTGATTTGAATTAGCGATCAGGAATGAAATTTCATCAATGCTGACATTATCTTTAATTGTCTTAAGATTGAAACGTGGCGCTTGGTTCATTGCTTGCTTAACTTGATAGGCTTTGATCATCATTTCAGACAATTGTTCTAGATGTGTGCTTGTCAAACGTTCAATCTTAAGTTGATAGATGCCATTGTCCGTTAGCTTGCCATCATAATAAGCATCCCATTCCCCTTCTGAAATCAATGCTTCAGCTTCTTTAGGAAAGTTCACCAAGAATACATCTTTAAGATCACGTTGAGTTAACGTTGATATATCAATCTCGAAATCTTTTGCGAATTGATACGCTAAATCCCATTCTTCACTGGAACTAATGTTCAACGGTGGATAGTAGACAATCGCCAAGCGCTCTTGATTGGCGACCAGGATCTCACCATTTCGATCGCGTATCTCACCACGCGGTGAAGCCATGTTTTGATAGGTTTTTGTGAAGTTATACAGTTTTTCTCTGTACTCATCGTTTCTAAGGATTTGAATCGAAAAGAGATTGATCCAAACGATTAGAAACAAAGCAATCAACAAAACACTTAAGATCAATAAGCGTGGATTGAAGCGTTTTATGTAGTCTTCAGTATTCTTTTTTAAACGCAAATCGCGTGCAAGTTTCGTAATTTTTAACATCATTTGTATTATAATGCATTTAGTCGCAAAATCATACTTGATTGCGCAATCAATAAAGGAGCTTATGAAACGACTAGAAACACGACCTGTCATGGTCAAAGATATCCAAATCGGTGGTCAGAATCGAATCATCATTCAGTCCATGACCAACACCAAAACGAAAGATGTGGACGCAACCGTCAATCAAATCAAAACCTTGGCTGGCAATGGATGTGAGATCGTTCGTTTAGCTGTTCTTGACGAAGAAGATGCCAATGCAATCGCAGAAATCGTCAAACAAGTTAATATTCCTCTCGTGGCTGATATCCACTTTAATTACCGTTTAGCTTTATTGGCGGTCCAGAACGGTATCCATAAGATTCGACTTAATCCAGGAAACATCAAGAATCCGGAGCACATCAAGGAAGTCGTCGAGGCATGCAAAGCCAAACACATCCCGATTCGTATCGGCATCAACTCTGGCTCAATTGAGAAAGACATTCTTAAGAAATACGGCAAACCCTGTGTTGAAGCTATGATAGAAAGTGCTCAATATCATGTGAACATTCTTAATGAAAATGGTTTTGAAGACATTGTCTTATCCTTCAAATCCTCAGAAGTACCCTTGACCATCGCCGTCTATCAAAAAGCAGCTGAAGTATTCCCCTACCCCTTGCATTTAGGTGTGACGGAAGCCGGTGCGATGCTTTCAGCCGCAATCAAATCTTCCGCAGCTCTAGGGACGTTGATTCATTTAGGAATCGGAGACACGATGCGCATTTCCGTCAGTGACGATCCAACAGAAGAATTGAAGATTGCGAAACAACTCTTAAAGAATTTTGATTTATATGATAAAGTCGCTAACTTGATCGCATGCCCAACCTGTGGCCGCATCCAATACGACATGTTGCCGATTGTCAAAGAGATGGAAAAATATTTGGATGAACTGAATCAAGACATTACGGTCGCCATCATGGGTTGTGCCGTCAATGGACCACAAGAAGCATCTCGAGCCGATATCGGTGTAGCAGGAGGTCATAAAGAAGCCTTATTATTTAAAAAAGGCGTCTATGTTCGATCTGTTCCGCAAGAAAAGATCGTTGAAGAACTTAAAGCTGAAATACAATATATGATAAAAAACAAGGATCAGTCATGATCCTTGTTTGATTCAGAGCGCTTTTCGATTTGTTTGAGCTTTGATTTGAGCTTATGTTGCTCTTTGATGCTCTTTTGAATCATATCGCGTTTACGTTTGCGTTTGAGCTGTTCAATTTCAGCCGTCATCTTTTTCTTATAGCCTGGTTTGACTTCTTTTGGTCTTGATTTTACAATCTTGTGGATTTCAATATCCAATTCACTTGCTCTGCGTTTGTGTTGGTAATCAAGTTCCTTCATTTCACGCAAACCATTCTTAGTCAGTGCCTTATAATTG
>JBLJAX010000140.1:0-8423 GCA_047637795.1 Erysipelotrichaceae bacterium
TCACGAATTTGATTCGCATTCAGTTTGGTCCGATCATATTGGATCCTGAACTAGAACCTGGTCAATATCGTAAGTTGACCGAAGAAGAAATCGAATTATTGAGAAACCATGCTTAGGTTTCTTTCTTTATGCCAAAAGAAAGAACACCTTGCGGTGTTCATTTATTCTTATCGGTTATAGTATTCAACAACCAAGGCTTCGTTGACTTGATCATTCAACTCTGCACGTTCTGGCAAACGTACGAAGGTGCCCTTTAAGGCTTCTTTATCAAATGTAACGTAGTTCTTAGTGGAAACAGTTGCTTCCAAAGCTTCTTTGATTGCAGGAATGTTGCGTGAAGCTTCTTTGACGCTGATGACAGCACCAGGTTTAACTAAGAATGAAGGGATGTCTACTTTTTGACCATCGACCAAGATGTGGCCATGGTTGACAAGTTGACGTGCTGCACGACGTGTTCTTGCGATATTCATACGGTATACGACATTGTCCAAACGGCTTTCGAGTAAGAACAAGAAGTTATGACCGGTGTTACCAGGTGCATGTTGCGCCTTTAGGTACAAGTTGTAGAATTGACGTTCGTTGACACCATAAGTGAAACGAATACGTTGCTTTTCACGGAGTTGTTGTCCGTAGTTGGTTAGTTTTGCAGGACGTGCATCTGGTGCTTTACCAGGAGCCGTTGTGCGTGGTCTCTTACCTGCGAATTCTTCGCCGGTTTCAAGAATTGAGAATTGTAAGCGTCGCGATACTTTCCATACCGGACCATTAATGCGTGCCATTGTAATACCTCCTATGTGTTTAGGCTTCAAATCACTAGGGACAAATCTTCATCTAGGGTGTTAATCTTAGAGGTTCACCATTGCAGCATGGGTACTTCTCGCCAGGATGTGATTAACGCAGGTTAAATGACTTTGTCTGCCGCTCATTGACGCTTTTAGAGTTTATCACTTCTATCTAGACTTGTCAATTCAATCAACATTTTGAATGCTGTGATGCATTTAATCGATCAATTTTGATGAAATACTGATGTCATCATAGCTTAAATCGCGTCTGATGCAACGTATTTGATGAATGTCTTTTGGGACGAAGGTTTTCAGATTAAAACACATTGACCATTTAATACTTCGAGCTGCTAAACTAAGCAATGATTATGATACAATAGGAACGAGGTGAACGGGATGAATTTTGAGATGATTTTAAATTTATTTAAACGCTTGGAAGTACAGATTGCATTAGTAGTCTTGATCGTATTGTTTCTCGTGATCTTGATTATCAAGCGCATGAATCTTCATCAATTGAAGCAAAAGATGCAAGCTGTTGAGAAGCGCTATAACAATGTAAAAAGTGTACCTTTACCGTTCAAGTTGAATAAAGCGGTTGCCTTGGCTCGGGTGAATCCTGAGATCTTGGAGAATGTGAACGATTTTAAGAATAATTTTGAAGAAATCCAAGAAAATTTCAAATCCATCGTACATGTGTTGGCTGAGACCGAAGATGTATTGGTCATCGGTAAAAGTAAGCATGCGAAATTGAATTTACAAGATTTGAATCAGATGTTGAATCAGATCGAAAAACAAGTAGATCAATTAAACAGTCGTTTGGATAGCATCCTTGAAGAAGAGAACCAACAACGTGGTCAAATCACGGAGTTGAAGGAAATGTTTAGACAAGCCAAGACAGATCTTACGGCTAGAAGTGTTCAGTTGTCGCCGAGTCTGCCGGCTTTGGAGTCGCGTTTAGGTGAGATTGAAAAGGCGTTTACGAGTTTTGAGGAATGGATGTATGCCTCTGAGTTTGGTAAGGCTAAAGAAAAAATGGAAGAGATTCAAATCAATCTGGATGAATTACGTCATTGGATTGATGAATTGCCAGAGTTGATTGGTTTGGCGAATGGTGTCATTCCTAAACAAATCGATGAGATTGCGGAACTTACGAAGCGTTTGAATGCTAAGCAAGTTTATACGCGTCATTTGGAAGTTGAGAATAATCTTGCTTTGATTCAAGAAACGACCCAACAAGATCAGATCAGTTTGAGTCGTTGTCAGGTTACGGCTGTACAAGAACATTTACGTGAGAATCAAAAACGCTTGGCACAGCTTTTGACTTCGTTGCATAAGGAAGAGACGGCTAAAGAAGATGTATCCAAGCATCTTGAACTGCTTGGTAGTGGTTTGACTGAAATCAAGAACATGCATGGACAACTTACGGAACATCTTAAGAAAGATGCAGGTCGTTTTGGATGGGAGAATCTGAATGATCTTCTTATTGAGAAACAGAAGTCTATTGGTTTATTGGAGGCCTCATTGCTTCAAAGCACTAAGGTTATTGAAGAAAACAGCATGCCTTCGAGCAGTTTGATGCTTAAGTTGAAAGAATCCTTACAGGATGTTCATAATGCGAAGAATGATTTAAGTCATGCGTTTGATCGTTTATCGAGCGCACGAAATGATGAAGATCGGGCTAAGAAACAATTGTTGAAGCTGCATCTCATCATGAATGAGATTCAAGTCAAAATACGTAAGTTTAAATTACCTGTGATATCAGAGACCTATGAAGGGGATTTGCGTAAATCCTATCAATATGTCAACAGCATCGCTAAACTTCTGGAAGAGTCACCTTTGGATATCCAACTTTTGAATGCGACGGTCAATGATGCGATCGATCACATCTATAAACTTTATAACAATGTGAATAATTTGGTTGGGACGGTTGAAATGATTGAGAATACGATTGTTTATGGAAATAAGTACCGTAGTCAGGATGCGGAGTTGGATACCCAATTGACGCGTGCTGAATTGTTGTTTAGGAATGGAGATTACACGCAAGCCATAAAAGTTGCGATAGCAGCTGTCGAAGCGGTTCAACCAAAGCACTTTGAGGGATTGATTAAGGAGAATGCAAAAAGTGCATACTAATAACCCAATTTATTTTGATCACGCCAGTTCGACACCTGTGCATCCGGATGTCATCAAAGGATTAACTGAATTAACAACAGCTCACTATGCGAATAGTGAGTCTTTACATCAAGCCGGTTTGGATATTCAAACCATGATGCGTAAGAGTCGTGAGGCGATTGCGGTGATGTTGAAGGTGAAAAGTGATGATCTATATTTCACTTCAGGTGCGACTGAAAGCAATAATCTATTAATTAAAGGCATCGCTTTTGCATACCAAAACAAAGGTAAGCACTTGATCACTTCGCGCGTTGAACATTCAAGCGTCTTGGATAGTTTCCAAGATCTTGAATCTTTTTTTGGCTTTGAAGTCACGTATTTGAATGTGGATCAAGAAGGTCGAGTTCGATTGGATGAGCTTGAAGCTGCGTTGCGTCCGGATACCACTTTAGTAAGCATCATGGCTGTGAACAATGAAGTGGGAACCATCATGCCGATTGAGGCCTGTGCTCAAATCATTCGTTCTAAGAGTCAAGCTGTGTTTCATGTGGATTGTGTTCAAGCGTTGACGAAGATTGATTTCAACTATGATTTAGTGGATTGTGCAAGTTTTTCAGCCCACAAGATCAATGGCGTCAAAGGAAGTGGTTTACTCTATAAAAAAGAACGCGTTCTTTATCATCCATTAATCACCGGTGGTCAACAGGAAAAGGGCATACGTCCAGGAACACCGAATGCGGTTCATCATATTTTGATGGCAAAAACGATTCGTTTGGCATTTGAACAAGCCGCTGCGAAACATGCGCAAGTCTTAGAAATTAAACATTATTTATTGGATGCGTTCCAGTCGATGGAAAGCATCATCATAAACAGTCCATTGGATGGCTGTTCGGATTACATATTAAACATCTCGTGTTTGAAGGTGCCCTCACAGATCATGTTAAATTGGTTGAGTTCGCATCAAATCTATGTCTCCGCTATGGCAACCTGTTTGAATCGTGATGTACGTACTTCGCATGTCTTAGAAGCTATGGGTATTGATGGGGATCGCTTGAATGGAGTCATTCGCATCAGTATCGGCTATGTGAATAGTTTGGAAGACGCGAAGCGTCTCATTGAAGTCATGGAAGAAGGAATTAATAAATATGGTCGAATTTAAAGCAGAACGCGTCCTGATTCGTTTTGGGGAGCTTTCCAATAAAGGTAAGAATCGCAAATTGTTTGTTAAACAATTAATCGCGAACTTAAAGGCACAACTCGCTGCCTATCCAGAAGTAAAATACAAGAATCATTTTGATCGCATTATGGTCGAATTGAATGGTGCTCCTGAGGACAAGGTAATTGATTTGATGAGCCATGTCTTTGGCATTCGTTCAATCAGTCCTGTTGTTTTATGTGATTCAGATATGGACACGATCACACAAGTATGTTTGCATCTGATGCAAAAAGAAGAAGCGTGTACGTTCAAGGTCATGACGAATCGTAAAGACAAGCATCTTCCTTACAGTTCGGATGCACTGAATCGCTCTGTGGCGACAGCGATCTTATTAAACACTGAACATAAAGTCGATGTGCATAAACCCGAATTGAAAATCAAAATTGATGTCGATATGGAGAAAGCTGCGATCTCCACACGTGTTGTGGAAGGTGCAGGAGGTTTTCCGATTGGCGTGGGTGGTAAAGCATTGCTCTTATTATCGGGTGGAATCGATTCACCTGTAGCGGCGTATCACATCATGCGCAGAGGGGTTGAAGTGGAATGCATCCACTTTGCAGCACCTCCTTACACAACCATTCAAGCCTTGGATAAGGTCAAACAATTGGCCGAAATCTTGACAGCGTATCAAGCAAAGCTTAAACTGCATATCGTACCCTTTACAGATATCCAAATGGAAATCTATAAACAGGCGGGACCCGATTATGGGGTCATCTTGATGCGTCGATCGATGATGCGTATTGCGGAAGTCATCGCCGAAAACAACAAATGTCTTGCATTGGTTACAGGTGAGAACCTTGGTCAAGTCGCAAGTCAGACACTGCAAAGCATGCATGCGATTGAAGCAGATGTGGATGCCTTGATGTTGAGACCCTTATTGAGTCTTGAGAAGAATGAAATCATTGACCAAGCTAAGAAGATTGGGACATATGAGACTTCGATCTTACCGTATGAGGATTGTTGCACAATCTTCAAGGTATCCAATCCAGTAACAAAACCAAAGCTTAAGATCGTACGGTTGGAAGAAGCGAAGTGTGAATTGCAGGATAAAGAAGAAATTGCATTAGCAAATATTGAAACATTTATCTTTCCAAGCAGGGAAGAAAACTATTTATAGGAGGATTTATGGCATTTGATAAATTAACCGAAGCGCTGAGCGCTACCTTTAAAAAGATTACCAAACAAGATCGTATATCTGATAAACATCTGGATACGCTTTTAAGCGATGTTCGATTAGCTCTATTGGATGCGGACGTTAACACGAAAGTCGTCAATGAGTTCTTAACCAAGATCCATGATCAAGCTTTGAATGAAAAGATTCTAAGTTCATTGAAGCCCAATGAAGCGTTGATGAAGTTGGTTTATGATGAACTGGTTTTATTGTTGGGTCCTGAGACACCTGATTTTGATTGGCCAAAGGGTCAACGCAAGATCATTCTTTTCGTGGGTCTACAAGGTACGGGTAAAACAACCAGTGCTGCTAAGTTGGCGAAGTATCTCAAAGAGAAAAAAGATCGTAAACCGATTTTGGTTGCGGCGGATTTAGCACGACCTGCTGCCATCGATCAATTGGAGATCTTAGGTCAACAGGCGCATGTGGATGTCTATGCCGATAAGAATGAAAAGAATGCTTTGAGTTTAGTCAAAGCTGCGATGAAGCACATCAATGGTAAAGATTACGATACCATTTTGGTGGATACGGCTGGTCGTTTGGCAATTGATGAAGCTTTGATGCAAGAATTGAAGTCCATCTTTGATTTCTTGCGTCCCGATGAAGTCTTATTGACTGTGGATGCTTTGAGTGGTCAAGATGTCATTCATACGGCCGATGGCTTTAATAAAGCCTTAAAATTAAGTGGTTTGATTGTCACAAAGTTTGATGCGGATGCCAAGGGTGGTGCTGTTCTCTCAGTTAAAGCCATGACCGGTGTACCGGTTAAATTGGTGGGGACAGGTGAAAAGCTGGATGATACGGATATCTTCTATCCGGATCGTATGGCGAATCGTTTGATTGGTATGGGTGATTTGATGAGTTTGGTTGAACAAGCTCAGTCGAAACTCGATGTGGAAGCCAGCGAGCGCAGCATGCAGCGGATGATGGATGGAATCTTCACTTTTGATGACATGTTGGAACAATTCAATCAACTCAGTAAGATGGGTTCATTACAAAACATGCTTAAGATGATTCCTGGCGCCAGCCAATTAGCGGGCCAGGTCAATGATCAAGACTCCAATGCGATGATCAAGAAGAACAAAGCCATCATCTATAGTATGACCAAAGAAGAACGCAATGATCCAAGTCTACTTCGAGCATCCCGTAAGAATCGGATTGCGAAGGGCAGTGGGACATCGGTTACAGAGGTCAATCGTTTGATCAATCAGTTTGAAAAAGCGAAGGAACAAATGCGGATGTTGAAGCGGATGTCCAAACAATTTCCGGGATTAAAATAATTATTGACTGTCAAGTTAAAAACCTTGACAGTTCTTTTATTTCTAGTATACTAGTGAAGTAAAACATGAGGAGGATCCTATGGCAGTAAAAATTCGTTTAAAGAGAATGGGTGCTAAACAAAATCCATTTTACCGTATCGTCGTTGCAGATTCACGTTACCCACGTGATGGCCGTTTCATTGAAAACATCGGTTACTACAACCCAAACACAAAACCAGCTGAAGTAAAAATCGACTCAGAAGCAGCTTTGAAATGGTTATCCAATGGTGCTCAACCATCCGATACCGTTCGTAACTTGTTGTCTGAAGCTGGTGTCTTAAAAGCATTCCACGATTCAAAAAACAGTAAGTAATCATGAACCTTGAGAAAGCTTTATTGGAATTGGTTCTACCGATCGTCAGTGATAAACAAAGCGTGAGTGTTAAGGAAATGACCAGTTTGAATGAGAATGAAATCTTGCTTTATGTGTATGCAAAGAGTGAAGACGTGGCTCGTTTGATTGGCCGTCAAGGAAGCATGGCAACGGCTTTAAGGAATGTTATGGCGATTGCTACGCGGGTTGAAAACAAACGCATTTCGATCAAATTCGAGGCTTATTAGGATGCGATGCATCCTTTTTTTAAAACATGAGTGAAAAAATACGCGTTGGTAAAATATTAAGAGGCTTTGGCATCAAGGGTGAGGTGAAGGTGCAGATCATCACCGATGAACCTGAGAAGCGTTTTAAAGTCAAAAAGGTGCTTTATCTTAAACAAGATGAAACGTTTTCACCTGTGACGATCACTTCGGTTCGTTATCACCAAAGCAATGTGCTATTAAGTTTTGCGGATCATCCAGATCTGACCAGTGTTGAAGGCTATCATGGTTGTGAACTGTTTGTTGATCGTAAGGATATCAAGAGTAAGGACAGTGTCTATGCTTTTGAATTGATGAATGTTTCGGTTTATAAAGAGGATGGAACTTTGGTCGGTGTCGTGTCGGATATCTTGGATACCGGTGCGCATATCGTGCTGAGAATTAAGACGGACGCTAAGGATGTTTTGATTCCGTATGTGGATCGTTTCATCGTACGCTTTGATCAAACAAAGAATATTTTGGTCATACGTTGGATGGAGGGTCTATGAAAATCAGTATCTTGACCTTGTTTCCAGAAATGTTCGAAGGTTTCTTGAATACTTCCATTATTAAAAAGGCACGTTTGAAAGAGTTGGTGGAGATCGAATGCATCGATATTCGATCCTTCTCAACCAATAAACACAAGCGTGTGGATGATTATCCCTTTGGCGGAGGTCAAGGTTTGGTCATGGCGGTTCAACCGGTTGTGGATGCCTTGAAGAGTGTTAAAACCGATGATTCGTTTGTTTTGTTAAGCAGCCCACGTGGACAAGTCTTCAATCAAGCCAAAGCACGAAGTTTGAGTCAGAAGGATCACATCGTCTTTATCTGTGGTCATTATGAAGGTTTGGATGAGCGGATCACGCATTATGTGGATGAAGAGATCTCCATTGGTGATTTCATCCTTACCGGTGGTGAATTGGCCAGCATGGTTGTGACGGATGCGGTCGTCCGTCTGTTGGATGGCGTCATTCGTGAAAGCTCACATCAAGATGAAAGTTTTGAACAAGCCCGTTTGGAATACCCTCAATACACACGTCCAGAAGAAATTGAAGGAATGCGTGTACCGGATGTGCTCTTATCGGGACATCATAAGAACATTGAAGCTTATCGTTTAAAGGAATCCTTACGTGAGACTTGGTTACGTCGACCGGATTTGTTCTTGAATCAGAAATTGAGTAAAGAGGAGACCAAGGTCTTGATTGAGGTCTTGCAAGAAGAGCTTAAAAAGGATTGATTTATTATTT
>JBLJAX010000141.1:0-2867 GCA_047637795.1 Erysipelotrichaceae bacterium
AATGATCATGGGGTTGCGCCAGATTGGGCTAAATTCTCCAATCGTGAAGAACTCTTCGACTATATCCATGAGTTCAATGAAAAAGTTTTGAGTCACTACGATTGTATGAGTGTCGGTGAAGTGGGCGGTGGTGCGAAGATTGAAGCTGGCGTTCGCTATGCCGGCTACGATGCCCAAGCCTTCAATATGGTTTTCAACTTTGATCATTGTTGGTCAAAAGGTGGAATGGATATCTTGAATGATGACGACAAGATGATCGTCGATGTCGTTCAACTTAAAGAGAATATGGCCTATTGGATCAATGGCATGAAGGATAAGGGATGGTTGCCACATTATTGGTTGAACCATGATCATCCACGTGTCATCTCACAGTATGGGGATCCTGAACACCACCATCGTTTGTCTGGAATGATGTTGGGAACCATTCTTTTGACCCTCCCTGGAACACCTTTTATTTACAATGGTGAAGAAATTGGGATGACCAATGTGGATTACGAAAGCATTGATGATTTCAAGGATGTCTGGGTTAAGAATAATGCCCCAGCATTGTTAAAGAAATATCCATTGGAATTGGTATTAAGACACTTAAGAAGAACATCGCGTGATAACGCACGAACACCGATGCAGTGGACTGATGAAGTCTATGCAGGTTTCAGTACGGTGGAACCAATTCAAAAGATTAATCGCAATAGTTCATGGCTGAATGTGAAAGCGCAAGAAAAGGATGAACAATCGATTCTCAATCATTATCGAAGATTGATTCATTTAAGAAAGAATCCAGAATATCTAGAGACCTTGGTGTTTGGGGACTTTGCTTTATTGGATCCTAAGAACCCAGATGTCTATGCATACACACGAACTTCAAGTCAAAAGAAAATCACAGTGATTGCGAACTTCAGGGCAAGCACTGTTCAATTTGAGCACCAAGCCAAGTCCATTTGTTTGTCGAACTACTTGGATACAAAATTAAACATCACTGAACTTAGACCTTATGAAGCCATCGTGTTCGAGGAATAGATGCAAACGCTTGTCTATGTGAATGTAGCCCATGCGGATCAAAGAGCCTTCGAACACTTTTGTGAAAGCTCGGGTTATGTACATGAAGCTTTGAATGGTCAGGGTTTCCGACTGACACTAAGCCAACGTGAATGTGTGCAACTTAAGCTTTTGTTTCATCAACTTCAAGATGACTTTGGGACGCAATTGGTTGGAGTTGTAGGCTTTGAAGATGATGCGATCATGCGTTTGGCCATCGAGATTGCGGAACATACGGCGAGTGGAAAGTTGATGGAATTGGCAGACTGCTTGTGGTTGAGTGTCGAGCAAAAGGATTTCAGATTGTTAGAGGCACTAAGAAACAAATTAAGGCTACTACACAATGATTTGATTGATACAGTTTCCATGTATCTAAGCTGTTCAAACAACGCAGTCTTGGCAGCAGAGTATCTCTATCTTCACAGGAATACATTCAACTATCGCTTGGATAAATTCCATGAAGAGACCAAGATCGATGTACGGGATATTCAACTCAGTCGACTCTTACAACTCTATTTCGTGATGAATGAACGTTTAAAAGATTGATTTGTGCACAGTGCACATTCAATCTTTTTTATTCAGTGTTATACTCAAATTAAGCGAGGTTAATATGGCAACATTACAACTAAAAAACATTAATAAGATTTATGACAACAACGTCCAAGCGGTCTTTGATTTCAACTTGGAAATCTCAGACAAAGAATTCATCGTCTTGGTCGGACCTTCCGGTTGTGGGAAATCCACGACATTGCGTATGATCGCAGGTTTGGAAGACATCAGTTCCGGTGAACTTTGGATCAATGAACAATTGGCCAATGACAAAGCACCTAAGGATCGTGATATCGCGATGGTGTTCCAATCCTATGCATTGTATCCACACATGTCTGTCTATGAAAACATGGCGTTCGGTCTTCGTTTAAAGAAACTTCCTAAAGAAGAAATCGATCGTCGCGTTCACGAAAGTGCGAAGATCCTTGAAATCGAACAATACTTGGATCGTAAACCTAAAGCACTCTCCGGTGGTCAACGTCAACGTGTGGCCTTGGGTCGTGCGATCGTTCGTAATGCGCAAGTCTTCTTGATGGATGAACCTTTGAGTAACTTGGATGCGAAGCTTCGTGTTCAAATGCGTTCCGAAATCATCAAACTTCATGAACGTCTCAATGCGACAACCGTCTATGTCACGCATGACCAAACGGAAGCCATGACCATGGCTACGCGTATTGTCGTCATGAAAGATGGCTATATCCAACAAATCGGTACACCGAAACAAGTCTATAACACACCTGCCAACATGTTCGTAGCGAACTTCGTTGGAGCCCCTGCGATGAATTTCATTAATGGTAAATTTGTAAAAGGTCGTTTTGAAGTCGATGGCCAAAGCTTCTTGGTTCCTAAAATGTTCCATGATCAATTGAAGAACTACGATGGCAAAGAATTGGTGTTGGGCATTCGTCCAGAAGATATTCATTACGAAGGCATCGTTGCGGAAACGTTCCCGGATACACCGTTTGATTTCAATATCGAAGTTTCTGAACTCTTGGGTCATGAGTTCATTCTTCATGGTCAATTCGGGGGTCAGAAGATGTTGGCGAAAGTCGCTTCCCGTGTTGATGTGAAGGCGCATGACACCATTAAGTTGGCAATGGATGTGTCCAAACTTCACTTCTTTGATAAGGAAACGACTAAAGCGATTTTCTAGCATGCAAGTTCTACGTAATCAAATGATTTATCAGGTCTTTGTGCGGAATTATTCCGCGCAAGGAACCTTCAAAGCTTTAACCTCAGACCTTAAGCGCATCCAAGCGTTGGGTACGGATATCCTTTACTTA
>JBLJAX010000142.1:0-5767 GCA_047637795.1 Erysipelotrichaceae bacterium
ACCGACGGTCACAGAGTTGCAGTCTATTGCCTTACCACTTGGCTAAGGAACCGTTGAAACGGTGCCTTTTTATTATAACAAAACCTTACTAAATTGCAAGACTGAACTTATGCTTTTTTGTGAATTCGTAGAATAAGTGTTTTATCCTAATTTCACATCCTCGCAACGCTCTGCTTGCGTTTCTATTCTACGATTATGCTTACCATTATGCAAGCTCAATCGACACAAAAAAAGCTCATTACTTGAGCACAAAAGCTCAGTAAACAATTCACATACTAAAAAAAGCTCATTACTGAGCTTTTACACGTGTCCACTTATCAGTGATGATTTCTTTCAAAGCATCATCATACTTATAGACTTCGTCGTTAGGATTGTCCATACGAGGTTGGTAAGCAATATTCCCCTCATAATCGCCGCCTGGACCGGTTACGGTTTCAAACGCCGAGATGTTTGGTGAAGTATAACCCACATAAATCGTGTTCTTCAAGGCAACTTCGTTGTCCAACATGAAATCGATCCATTTATGAGCCAAATCTACTTCTTTGGCATTCTTCGGAATGATCATGGAGTCCATCCAGATGTTGGTTCCTTCTTCAGGGACAAAGAACGACAGATTTTCATTTTGTGAAATGATATACGCCGCATCGCCTGAGAAGTCGACCGCAAGGTCTTTTTGTTCCGTGATCATGTTGTCGATGATGGTTTCATCGATGTAGATCGGACGAGTTGTTTCATTGATTTCTTTGAGGAGTTCAAACGCTGCTTCGATCTGAGCTTCGTCTGTGGAATTTACAGAATAACCCAAAGCCTTTTGAGCAACCATGAATGCATCACGAGCAGAATCATAGATATAGATTCTATCCGCATATTTAGGATTGTTAAGAACCATCCAACCTTCATTCTCCAGATCCGCTACATCAACGGTGTTCTTGTTATAGATGATTCCGATGTTGCCCCAGAAATAAGGAATGCTGTAGGTATTGTTTGGATCGAATGAGCGATTCAACAAATCTGGGTAAAGATTACCCAAATTGCTCAACTTGCTCAAGTCCAAAGGCTGCAAGTAATCTTCTGCAATCAAACGCTCAACCATATGATCGGTTGGAACCAAGATGTCATAATACTCACCACTCTGGATTTTGGTGTACATCAATTCATTGGAGTCATAGTTGTCATAGATGACACGGACATCATACAAGTCTTCAAACTCCGCAATGACCGTTTCATCGATGTAAGCACCCCAGTTGAATACTTTTAAAACTTTCTTCTCTTCTCCAGCACAGCCTGATAATACAAGCAGTGCAAGGATCGTGCTGATCAATATCTTTTTCATTGATTTCCTTTTATTGTGCTTTTACTTTTAACCAAAGGTCAGCCATCTTCACCTTTAGCACTTCATCGTACATGAAGATTTCATCATTTGGATTGGCAAGACGAACTTCATACGCTGTGTTACCAGCATAATCCCCATCTTCCGCAATCATGGCTTCCCAAACAGCTTGATGGACCGTGGTATAACCCACTTCCAAGGTATTGCGTGTTTGTGCGTCTTCACTCAACATGAATTCAATCCAAGCATTGGCCATTTCTGGATTTTCCGCATTGGCTGGGATGACAAAGCTGTCAACCCAAACATTCGTACCTTGTTCCGGTACAAAGTATCCCATGTCTTCATTCTCATCTAAAATATAAGCCGCATCACCCGAATAGACGATTGCCATTGCTTTATTGCCTGCAATCATGTTATCGATGACATCATCGGTGACATAAATCGGATCCATGGTGGAGTTCAACTGTGTCAACCAATCAAAAGCTGCCTGCAACTCCGCATCATCCTTGGAATTTGCGGAATAACCCAAAGCTTTTAAAGCCACCATGAACGCATCGCGTTCTGAATCGTAGAAGTAAATATTCCCCTTGAACTTGGTGTTCAGAAGTACATCCCAGCCAGTTAGATCTGCTTTGTCGACTTGCGTCGTGTCATAGATGATTCCAACATTGCCCCAGAAATACGGTGCGCTGTATTGGTTGTTTGGATCGAAACTTTGGTTCATCACGTGTGGCATGACATTCGCCATGTTCACAACGGATTTGTCCAAAGGTTGAAGTAGATTCTCATCAATCAAACGTTGAACCATGTAATCGGATGGAACCAAAACATCGTAGACTTCACCACTCATCAACTTGGTGTACATCGATTCATTAGAATCAAAGGTATCGTAAACGACACGCACACCATATTCTTCTTCAAACTCTTCAATCAAAGTCTCATCGATATAGACACCCCAATTGAATACTTTTAATGTTTTTTCGTTACTGTTGCATCCGGTCAGGATAAACACCAAGACCAGGATTAGCATGCTTAATTTTTTCATTCTGCCTCCTTAAGTTCTTTTTTCTTATTCAACATCGGATAGAGATTCACAATCAACAACACCGCTGTAATAATTACAACCAAGATGGTTGATAAGGCATTGATGGTTGGATTGATCCGCTTCGACATGGTATAAACCAGAATCGAGATATTCTTAACACCGTTTCCACTTACGAAGTACGAGATGACAAAGTCATCAAACGACATGGTGAAAGCAATCAAAGCTCCCGATATGATACCGGGTAATATCATTGGCACAATGACTTTCCACAAAGCTTCAAGCGGTGTCGCCCCAAGATCCAAAGCCGCTTCCGCAATATCTGGATCCAAACGTCTAAGTTTCGGCAATACCGATAAGATGACATACGGTGTACTGAAGATGATGTGTGCCAACAACATCGTTAAGTAACCCTTTTGAATATTCAAGGATGAATACAACAACATCAGTCCAATCGCCGTTACGATTTCAGGATTCAAAATCGGGAAGTTGTTCACACTAAGGACGAGTTCTTTAACCAAACGCTTTGACTTGGATACCCCAATCGCAGCCAAGGTCCCAAGGATCGTTGCTACAAAGGTGGACATCAAGGCGATGCTTAAGGTTGTCGTAATGGCCATCATCATTTCACGGTTCTTGAATAAGGCTTCATACCATTGAAGCGAGAAGCCTGACCAAGAGGTCAAGGAACGTGAATCATTGAATGAGAAGACCATTAAACTGATGATGGGTAGATAGAAGAAAGCCAGGATACCCGCCATAAGAGCGAAAATAAGGACTTTATGGGATTTTGCGCCTACCATAACTTACCTCCCTCACTACCGGTGTTCTCCGATGCATCACGATCCATTTTACGTGTCATCATCATGGATGCCATGATGATAAAGGCCATGATCAAGGAAATTGCACTACCGAAGTTCCATTCACCGACTGTGATGAATTGATTTTCAATCAAGTTCCCGATCAACATGTATTGTCCGCCCCCTAAGAATTTAGGAATGACGAAGGTACTGACGGCCGGTAAGAAGACCAAAGTGATCCCAGAGATGACCCCTGGCAACGACAATGGCAAGACGACTCTTAGGAATGTTTGCAAAGGGTTCGCACCCAAGTCATGACTGGCATGAATCAAGGCCTTATCCAACTTCGCAAGCACTGTATAGATGGATATGATCATAAAGGGAAGAAAGTTATACACCATCCCCAACATGACCGCAAAGTCTGTGTACATCAACTTCATTGGCGGTAGACCAATGAATTCCAATAAACTATTCAACAAACCACCATCCGATAGGATACTGATCCAAGCATAGGTTCGAACCAACATGTTGATCCACATCGGTAAGGTGATCAAGAGGATCAATAAGGTTTGTGATTTTTCAGATGCATTCGCAATGATGTATGCGATCGGATAACCGATGATGATGCATAAGATTGTTGTGATCAATGCGACTTCTAAGGACTTAATTAGAACCTTGATGAAGACGGGATCAAAGAAACGGAAGAAATTATCTAAGGTGAAGCGAAAGGAGATCAATTCATTGCCACTGGTTGTGAAGGCATAGAGCACAATCAACAACATCGGTACGACAATGAACAAACTCATCCAAACGATGTAGGGTTTGACTAAACTAGCGTAACCCTTCATCCTAGTAGCTTCCCATCTTATACATGATATGGATGTCTTCAGGGAAGAAATGGAGCCCTACTTCTTTATCCAATTCAACCTTATCCGTTGTGTGGATGATCCATTCACGATACGGTGTCTCAACGACGACTTCGAAGTGTACACCCTTGAAGATGGTCGACTTGATGATCCCCTTGATACGTCCCATATCCAAAGGAACGATATCGATGTCTTCAGGACGCAAGACGATGTCCACTTCAAGATTATCTTCAAAACCATAATCGACGCATTCAAATATTTGATCATCGAATTTAACTTTATAATCTTCCAACATCAACCCTTCCAAGATATTCGATTCACCAATGAAATCCGCAACGAAGCGATTCTCTGGTTCATTGTAGATATCCGTAGGACTACCGATTTGTTGAATCTCTCCGTTGTTCATGACAACGATCGTATCCGACATCGTCAAGGCTTCTTCTTGGTCATGCGTGACATAAATGAAGGTGATGCCGACTTCTTGTTGGATCTTCTTCAATTCAACTTGCATTTCTTTACGTAATTTCAAGTCGAGAGCACCCAAAGGTTCATCCAAGAGCAGTACCATCGGTTCATTGACCAAAGCACGTGCAATCGCAACACGTTGCTGCTGACCACCGGAAAGCAGAGTGACTGGACGATCTTCATAACCTTGAAGATTGACCAACTTCAACATCTTCTTTACTTTTTGCTCAATTGTTTGTTTGTCTTGTTTTTTGATATGCAAACCAAAGGCAATGTTGTCATGCACATTCATGTGTGGAAACAAGGCATAGCGTTGGAAGACTGTATTGATCTCACGTTTGTAAGGTGGTACATTACTGATTTCGATGTCATCGAAGTACACATGACCTTCATTTTGGGAGATGAAGCCCCCTAATATTCTTAAGAGTGTCGTTTTACCACAACCACTGGGTCCAAGTAAGGTGACAAATTCATTTTCATGGATCGATAGATTGATTCCTTTTAGAACCAAGCTATCATCAAAACTTTTTACGATGTTTTTAAATTCAATCAGTTTTCGCATAGTGCCTCCTAGAACAGTGGTGGGGTACAAACCCACAGTAATTTTAATTCCGATTTGGTCTCATTCGTCAAATAATGATCATGAGCCCCTTTGATGTAAAAGGTTTGACCCTTCTTAACAAGATGTTTTTTTCCATCCACAACAAGACACGCTTTACCACTCAAAACATAGCCGAACTCTTCACCATTATGCGGTTGAATCAGCTGCGAACGTTGACCTGGTTTCAGGTCCAATAGAATGGGTTCCATATCGTTTTTCTGCGCATTGGGTACGATCCAATGGACCGTCCCATCTTCACGCTCATCGACGAAGTAATCCTCTTGAACAAAGACGATTTTCTCATCTTTCTCACCTTGAAAGAACTGGGCTAAAGTCACACCCAAAGCTTCTACGATATCACTTAGGGTGGCGATCGAAGGTGAGGTCAAATCGCGCTCAACTTGTGATAGAAAGCCTTTCGACAACTCAGAACGACTGGCCAACTCTTCAAGGGTCAGCTTATTCTTGGTTCTCAGTTGTTTGATTCTGTGTCCAATTTCCATCGTACTCCTTTGTTTAGCTTTACTAAACTATTTAGCATTTTATACTAAACACAAGGAACATTATAAAACAATTGCACTAGAATGCAAGACCTATGCTAAAAAAAATAAAAAAGAAGCTTTCGCTTCTTAATTTACATACGCTCTTTGAATAAATTTTTCA
>JBLJAX010000143.1:0-3296 GCA_047637795.1 Erysipelotrichaceae bacterium
CTCTGGCACGATTAAGAAGTTCGTTTCTTGATATATTTTCAACACAGTTCTAATTTTCGATCTAAGCCATCAAACAAGAAGGATTCTTTTATGAAGCTCCATACTCTATTTAACGCTAACCTTTAACCTGAATTAGAAACAGTATTCAATTATTGTAATCTAAAGTTGAAATCGACTATAATTAAAGTACAGATAACGTCTTTAAACGATATCTCGACTAAAAGATTTAACGAAGAGCACTCTGCGGAAAAGGGTGCTTTTCATTTGTTATAACTAAGCTTTATGTGTAAAAACCATATAGCACAAGCCAATAATCGCTGTTATTAGGGATAGTAGCTGGATTGTTTCATTCATTCTCAACCTCCATTCTCTTACATCAAATGTAAGTTCAAAATAACGTTATCTGTACTAGCACTATTTTATCAGAGGACAGTATAATTCTTTCCTGAAAATGATTTACATGATGAATTCTCTTCTATTGTACATATTATTGAACTAATACTTGCATTCCATTTATCACTGTACTATATTTATAGTACAGTAGTACACAGGAGGGCTCACATGATCAGTTTAAGCTCATTAAGCCGTACACCCATCTATCAACAAATCATTGATCAGATTTTGGCACAGATCGCATGTGGTGCGTTTCAAGCCGATGAACAGTTGCCCGGGGTACGGAATCTCGCCCAAGATTTAGGCATCAATCCCAATACCGTCGTTAAGGCCTATGCGGAACTTGAAAACAGTGGATACATTTACAGTGTTCAAGGCAAAGGTTCTTTCGTTAAGAAACATGACGATGATAACAATCATCTTTTAACCATCAAACTTGAAGAAGTGAAGAAGGATTTACAGCTGTTGATGCAATTGGGGTTACCCATTGATCGGGTCAAAGCCTTGGTTCAGGAGGTCTATGGTAATTTATGAACAATTCTTTACCCATCTTGGCCCATGAGCTTAAAACCCCTCTCGCTACCATCCAAGCCATGATTGAAGTCCTCCATGCGCAGGAACACAAGTCCGTTGAAGAATATAAATACACGATGATGCAGATTCATAAACATATGAAGCGTATGCAAGATATCATTGAATTGATCTTGAATGCGAAAACTGGGTTTAATGAAGATGATGAGATCGATGTGGATGAAATCCTATCGGATATCTTACAGGATGTACAAGTAAAGGCGGATGCCAAGAAGATTCCAATCCAACTTGTTAACACGTTGCGAAGTGATTTACGCATCAAAGGTTATCCCATTCTATTCTATCGGGCACTCTACAATCTCCTCGAGAATGCGATCAAATACAGTACGGATCGATCCAAGATTGAAATCGAGATCAGACAAGATAAATGTTTAAGCATAAACATCAAGGACCAAGGTATTGGTATCGATCCTAAAGAACTAAGCAACATCTTCAAGCCTTTCTATCGTTGTGCGAATGAAGGCATCGAAGGATCCGGCTTAGGACTCTACCTCGTTAAGATGGTGGTCGAAATGCACAATGGATCCATCGACATCGCCAGTACACCAAAACTTGGAACCAACATACAGCTGTGTTTTCCACTTCAATCCCACAAGGAGGCCTCATGATATCACTACAAAACATACACAAACGCTTTGATACCAACATCGTCTTAGAGAAGGTGAATTGGGATATCCCCAAGGCTTCCATTTATGGATTGGTTGGACCGAATGGTGCAGGTAAGAGTACCTTACTCAGAATCATTGCAGGTGTTTTAAAAGCAGATGAAGGAAGCGTTACGGTGAATGGTGTGGATACCTTTGATAATCCTTCCATTAAAAAACATATCTTATTTGTATCGGATGATCCTTTCTTTCTTCCTCAATCCAACATTAAAGAAATGCGTCAATTCTATGAGCTCTTTTATCCGAGTTTCAATGATGCGATGTATCATACCTTACTGAAGAAATTCAATCTGGATGAGAATTCAAAGATCCTAGATTTCTCCAAAGGGATGAAACGTCAAGTGAGTTTGATTCTTGCCTTATCGTGTACACCGGATCTACTCCTTCTCGATGAAGCCTTTGATGGCTTGGATCCAGTCATGCGTTTAAGTTTGAAACGCATCATTGCGAATGAACTCTTGAATCGTGAAATGACGGTCATCATCTCGTCCCATAACTTAAGAGAGTTAGAAGACATCTGTGATCGTATTGCCATGCTTAATCAACACCACATTTCAATTCAAGATGAAGTTGAAAGCATTCGTAATCAATATCACAAACTCCAGTTGGCTTATGCCGATAAGATTGATTCATCAGTTCTTACCGATTTGAATCCTTTGTATTTCGAACAACGTGGCAATGTGTATCTCATGGTCATCAAAGGATCGATGGAAGACGTTCTCCCAAAGATTCAAGCAACACAACCCATCTTAAATGAAGAAATCCCAATCACGATGGAAGAAGTATTTGTATATGAAATGGAGGCAAATGGTTATGGCCAATCAATTTAGACTCAGCAATAATCTGGATTACTTGCGCTTCATCTTGAAACGTAATCGACGTTTCATGATTCTGATGACATCCGCCATGTTGGTGCTTTTCCCTGTTTTGGTTCTAACCATTCGATTGATCAATCCACAAGTCAATGTGAATGATCTAAGACCTGTAGGCCAAGTCTTTAACTTGATTCTCTTGATTGTATCCGCATTGACCATCCCAATCCTAACCCTTGGATACATGAACTCCAAAAAACACTTGGATGTCTATCATGCACTCCCAATTAAGCATCGTGACTTGTTAAGCATCAATATCATCGCAGCCTTTGTCTTGATGCTCATCCCCTTCACCATTGCTTGGGTTCTAGGTGGCGTCGTTTCTTTCTCCCTTGATTTCACCCTACTTGATTTAGGTATGACCTGGCTGGGTAGTTTGATGATCGTATCTTCTGTCATGTCCATCATGATTTTCACCCTGATGCATACCGGCACAAGCATTGACGGTTTGCTTTATGGTTTAGTCTTAAACTTCCTACCGATATTGACCTATGGTGCCTACATTGCGTTCAGCGCGATCGTACTCTTAGGTTTCAATGGCGACTACATCGCTCGTTATGTGGGCATCATCTTCCCGATTTGGTCGATCTTTGAGAATGTGTTTGAAATTGAGATTCGTCTTTGGGATCATATCCTTCTCAATGGGTTATATTGGTTGATCATCTCGGCAATCTTGCTTGTCTTGAGCCACATTATCTATTCCAAACGTCGCCATGATAAAGCAGAGAGTCCGTTCACCAATGTTTATTTCTTCCCTGCTGTTAGTGCAGTTGTA
>JBLJAX010000144.1:0-6786 GCA_047637795.1 Erysipelotrichaceae bacterium
GAACATTCGTCCCTAATTCATTTCACTATACAAAAACTTAAGTTTACTTTATAATGTGTCTGTACTTTAGAATGTGACATATCATCCAAAGTTTGAAACTTTTTTTGATATGGGATATAGAGGTTATATGAATCGCTTAACTTATTCACTCATCGTGAAAGACGATAATCCAAGTCTTCGCGAAAAATCTGAACCTTTGAACTTGCCCTTAAGCCAGAAATATCAGGCATTGGCAAAAAGAATGTTGCGGTATGTCAAAGACTCCCGTGATGATGAAAAGGCAGAGAAATATGATTTGAAACCAGCCGTTGGCTTGGCAGCCCCACAAGTGGGTGTCAATGTTCAGATGCTGGTTGTTGTGGTTGATAATGAGGAAGATGACTTTGACGAATATGTCTTAGCGAATCCGAAGATCATTTCACATTCCGTTCAAAAAACGGTGTTGGCAAGTGGCGAAGGCTGTTTATCGGTTGAAGATGAACACCAAGGACTGGTTCCTCGTCATGCGCGCATCACGGTTAAAGCCTATGATATTCTAAAACAAGAAGTTGTTGAGTTTCGTGCAAACGGTTATTTAGCTGTTGTTTTGCAACATGAGATCGACCATTTGAATGGCATTCTTTTCTATGATCGCATCAATCGTGAAGATCCGTGGAAACTCGAAGAAAATACACTCGTAATTGAAGCTTAAGGAGCATTATGAAACAAATAATAGAAGAACCTAAGACCTATGATCGGAATACCGATACGCTGGTCTACGCTTTAGGCGGTCTCGGTGAAGTCGGCAAAAACATGTACTGTTATGAGCATCAAGATGAAATCATCATCATTGACTCCGGTGTCCGCTTCCCAGAAGAAAGCCTTTTGGGTGTGGATTACGTTATTCCAGATTATGGTTATTTACAACGCAATCAACACAAAGTTAAGGCTTTGATCATCACCCATGGTCATGAAGACCATATTGGTGGTATACCTTTCCTTTTAAAATCAGTCCGTGTCCCACGTATTTATGCACCGAACTTTGCGGCTGCTTTGATCATGCGCAAGTTGGAAGAAAAACGGATGCGTGATGTCCCAAAGATTGAAATCATCAATGAGAATTCACGCGTTGAGACGGAACATTTCCGTGTCGGCTTTTACAATACAACCCACTCCATACCAGATGCCTTAGGTGTCTTGATCAATACGCCAAATGGTCGAATTGTTCATACGGGTGATTTTAAGTTTGACTTAACCCCGGTTGGGATCAATGCGGATTATCAAAAGATGGCCTACATTGGACAGATTGGTGTCACCCTCTTGATGAGTGATTCCACCAATTCATCCGTCAGTGGTTTCTCCATCAGTGAAAAGAAAGTTGCACAAGCTTTGCTCGATACCGCACGTAAGACCAATGGTCGCCTCATCATGGTCACCTTTGCCTCAAACGTCTATCGTGTTCGTCAAATCATTGAAGCCGCTGTTGAGACAGGACGTAAAGTCTGTGTCTTCGGTCGCTCCATGGAAAACGTAGTGGTCGTAGGTCGTAAACATGGTCATATCCCCTATGGCGATGAACACTTCATTGAACCCAACATGTTAAATACAATCCCAGCAAACAAAGTTTTGATTCTTGCGACCGGTTCGCAAGGTGAACCTTTGGCTGCTCTATCACGCATTGCACATGGAACCCATCGTTTCATCAAGATCATTCCTGGCGATACCGTCGTCTTCTCCAGCAGCCCGATTCCAGGTAACGCACAGAGCGTTTCCGGTGTCGTCAATAAATTGACCCGTGCTGGCGCAAACGTGCTCACAAACAGTGTATTGAACTCCCTGCACACCACAGGTCATGCCTCGCAAGAAGAACAGAAATTGATGTTGCAGTTGATCAAACCAAAATTCTTCATGCCGATTCATGGTGAATACAAAATGCTCAAAGTTCATGCCAAAACAGGCATGGAAACAGGCATTCCAAAAGAAAACATCTTCATCTGTGCCAACGGGGATGCTGTTGTCCTACGCAATGAGGAAGTCTTCATGAGTGATACACGTATTCAAAGTGATGACATCTATGTCGATGGAAACGATGCATCGGGTCTATCCACCTCTGTCATCAAAGACAGACGTTTATTGGCCGATAACGGTATGGTGAGTGTCATCGTTACGATCGATTCCCGCTATAACAAGATTCTTGTCCGTCCCAACATCGTATCCCGTGGTTTCGTCTTCTTGAAGGAATCTCAATCCCTACTCAAAGAAGCTGAAATGGTCGTCTATGAAGCCCTCAAAAAGAAAATGCTTCAAAAAACAACCTTTGGTGAACTGAAGAATACCATTCGTGCTTCATTGGAACCTTTCTTGTTCCAAAAGACAAGTCGTAATCCTTTGGTGATTCCGGTCATCCTAAATCAAAAAGCTGCGATGGCGCAGCTCCAAAGTAAGCAAAGATAGCAAAAGAGAACGCACGTTCTCTTTTTTGTTATTGGTAGATTTCGATTGAGCCTAAGATACAGGTGTAATGAATCTTGATGCTTTGATTTGTAATGATATTCTTTTCACTTCGATCATTTACCTCACCCAAGACAGGTGATCCAGCCATTTCAACACGAATGCCTTTGGGAAGTTTCAAACTGACACCCGCCAAGACAGAATTCACTTCGATGGTAACTTGTTCTTTCTCAAAGACAATGCCACTGAAATCCATATCCACAGAAGCCAAGACCCCATTAACCGAACATTGATCGAAATGGGTATTCTCCACTTTTTCATTGACCGAATTCAAGAAACCATTATATTCCTTTTGATTGGACGTATTGCGACGTACATTCTCCGTTCTAACACGTGCAGGTCTGCTTTGTTTACTGATCAAGAGGTTTAAGCCCAATAGAATCAACAAACCAGGCCAGAAGTACATCATGATTTGATCAAAAGTTAAACGCAAGTAACCCAGTTCGTCCAATAAGGTCAAAACCCCAATCGTCAAGAGAATCAAACCAAAGACTTGAACTTGTCGATTACGAACCAATAAACTCAAACCAAATAGAATCAAAACAGCAGGCCAGAAGTAATCATAGATCTGACGAATATCCACAAGATCAAGATTATCCAATATGAGTAAGGACCCGATTGTGATCAGGAAGAGCGCTAATAGTTTTTTCATTTTCATCATCCTCAATTCTTTATCTCTATTATACGCATGTAAATCCGTTATAATAGTAGGGTATGAAAAATTTATTAAAAGCCCTGCTTCTAACCCTCGTTTTGATGGGTTTGATTCTCTATATCTTCTACATTGATAGTACCAACGCAGCTTTGACACGCTTACGCGTTGAGAAACATGACATTGTTCATGAACAAATTCCAGCTTCGTTCAATAATGTGAAGATTCTTTACTTCTCAGACCTTCATGCCTACAGTCTTGGGGCTGAATACCAGACTAAGATTTTTGAGAGGATCCAGAGCTTGGACTTTGATTTGGTTCTCTTTGGCGGTGATTTGATTGAATCCTCAATCAATATGAATGATGAAGAGGTCCTGCGTTTAATCGAACAGTTGAATTCGATTGAAGCTCCTCTAGGTAAATTTGCAGTATTAGGCAATGAAGATCGTGATCGATTGGAGTTGGTTCAAACCATCTATGCCCAAAGTGGGTTTGAAATCCTTGGAACACAAAGCATTCCTTTGCATAATCTAAGCAATGAATACATCGTTTTGAATACGGTTGATCTATTTGATTCATCGATTGGGCAAAAGTTGGATGGTTTTTCAATCACTCTTAGCTACAACCCACTGGCACTCGAAGGGCGCAATGATCCCCTGATGTTAAGTGCAATGACACACAAAGGTCAGGTTCGATTCCCCATGCTTGGATCGCGTTATCACAAAGAAGCGATGGAATATGCCCCGGCTGTAGATGGGGTGTGGATCGCGTCCAATGGTTTAGGCGTTGACGATTATAAAGCGCGCTTTCTAACGGATCCCAGTTTATATTTAATAACTTTAATAAAAGAATGATGCCTAATGAGGCATCATTTTAATTCATCAATACACATCACTTTCGCAAAATTTGGCCAGATGGCTTGTTCATAGAAATCGATCAGTTGGTCTGCTTTCAACCAAGGATTATCATAGGTACTTGTGCATCCTTTGATCACATCACAATGATAGCCTTTTTCGAATGCACTTTTGAGTGTCACATCGACACAGTATTCTGTCTGCATGCCCACAATGACCAAATGATTGATTTTAAGAGCTTGTAAGCTTGATTCCAAGTTTGTGTTTTTGAATGCACTGTTATATTTTTTATCAATGATGGGCTCATCCTTATAGTCCAATGTTTTAGCAAGTTGCCATCCTTCTTCTCCATAGGCTAAGGTATCTCCTTTACCTCCATCATGACGAATGAAAAAGATTGGACTCTTTTTTGAGCGATACAGTCGAATCAACGTATTGATGTTTTGGATGAGCTCTTCTTTATGATAAGGATTTTCATCCAATAGAGCTTGTTGGACATCAATAACCAGTAAAGCACTTCTTTTAGGATTGCGATCAAGCTTGTTTTCCTCAAGAAAGTCATACAGGATCCGAATCGTCTTTGGACCCAAGCCATGCAGAGCTAGGAGCTCCTTATCTGAATAGATTAAGAGATCTTCCAGTTTGGTACAGTGGAGTTGTTCGATTGCACATCGTGCAGGTTCGGAAATACGATCTAAGAAAACATTGAGTTCCATAGTTTATCCTCTTTACGTAATTATAGAACAAATCATAAAAAAAGGATGCGATTAGGCATCCTAGGCGACTACGAAATTCAACAACTTATTCTTAACGTAAATGACTTTACGTAAGGTTTTACCTTCCATATAGGAGACAACCAAGTTCTTTGCTTTTTCTTCGATTGTCGCTTGTTCGGCATCGAATGCCACGAGCAATTTAGCACGAATCTTACCATTGACTTGGATAACCAACTCAACTTCATCCTCCACGAGGTATTTCTCATCATACGTTGGCCAAGCTTCAAAGCTGATGCCTTGTTTACCTGTGACTTGTGTCCACAGTTCCTCACCGAGATGCGGTGCGAAACAACTGAACATTTGAATAAAGCCATGGGCATAAGGACGATAAATCTTCCCTTGTTTGAAGCATTCATTGATGAAGATCATCATTTGCGAAACCGCTGTATTGAAATTAAGCGTCTCAATATCATGCGTCACTTTCTTGACGGTGTAGTGATAGACCTTGTCCAAACCATGATCGTTCTCATCCACGAATTCCGCGACTTCACTGAAGAAGCGATCGACACGATCCAACCATTTCTTTGTGCCATCGAGTCCAGTATTACTCCAAGGAAGTGCTGCTTCAAGCGGTCCCATGAACATTTCATAGACACGTAATGAATCAGCCCCATGGCTTTCGATGATCAAATCTGGATTGATGACATTGCCTCTGGATTTACTCATTTTTTCACCATTCTCACCGAGGATCATGCCTTGGTGGAAGAGCTTGGCAAAGGGTTCCTTTGTTGGAACGACACCGATATCATACAAGACCTTATGCCAGAAACGTGCATAGAGTAAATGCAAGACCGCATGTTCCGCTCCACCGACATAAAGATCGACCGGCAACCAGTGTTTTAAGAGCTCGCTCGCCGCAATCGCATCGTCATTACGTGGATCGATGTATCTCAGGTAGTACCAACAACTTCCAGCCCATTGGGGCATGGTGTTGGTTTCACGTTTGCCTTTGATGCCATCGATCTCCACATCCAACCATGCACCGGCATTGGACAAAGGACTTTCGCCTTTATCCGATGGTTTATAGTTGTCGACTGCAGGCAGTTCCAATGGCAATTCACTGATATCTACGGTACGCTTGGTCCCATCTTCCATCAATACGATTGGAATGGGTTCGCCCCAGTAACGTTGACGTGAGAACAACCAGTCTCTTAACTTGTAACTCACTTTGGCTTCACCACATTTGTGTTCCACCAACCACGCATTCATGGTTTTTAAAGCATCTTCTTTATTCAAACCATTTAGGAAATCCGAATTGATGTGTAAACCATCACCTGTGAAAGCAGCCTTTTCAATATCGCCGCCTTCAAGAACCGCTACGATTTCAAGTCCAAACTTCTTCGCAAATTCATAGTCACGCTCATCATGCGCAGGTACAGCCATGATGGCTCCTGTTCCATAACTTGCCAAGACATAGTCTGCTATCCAAATTGGAACCAATTGTTGGTTCGCAGGATTAAGCGCATAGGCACCGGTAAAGACGCCAGTCTTTTCTTTATTAAGTTCCGTACGTTGGAGATCGGACTTTGTTGCACAAGCTTGAATGTACGCTTCCACATCTGCTTTTTGTTCTGCTGTCGTGATTTGCGAGACAAAAGGATGTTCCGGCGCTAAAACACAATAGGTCGCCCCAAATAAGGTGTCACTCCGTGTTGTGAAAACAGTGAATTCTAAATCATGTTGGTCGACTTTGAAGACGACATTCGCCCCAACGGATTTACCAATCCAATTGATTTGCATTTCTTTCGTACTGACTGGCCATTCAACCAAGTCCAAATCTTCCAATAAACGTTCCGCATATTCTGTGATTCTTAGAACCCATTGACGCATCGGGACACGATAAACTGGAAAATTACCACGTTCTGATTTGCCATCAATGACTTCTTCGTTGGCCAATACCGTTCCCAATTCTGGGCACCAGTTGACAGGAATTTCATCCACATACGCCAAACCCTTATTGTAAAGTTGGATGAATATCCATTGGGTCCATTTGTAGTAATCTGGATCGCTAGTG
>JBLJAX010000145.1:0-2198 GCA_047637795.1 Erysipelotrichaceae bacterium
GAAGCATCGTATGATAAAGCGTTGGCAGGTGTGGATGGCTCGAAGGTGGCGGTCGTGGACCGTTATGGCTATTCATTGCCAGGCTATCCGGAAGAAGTCGTTAATCCGCAAGATGGTTATAATTTAAAATTGACATTGGATCGATCCATACAGGAACAATTGGAATCCTCGTTTTTGATGACGCAAGAGCGCTTCAATGCGACGGAAGCTTGGGGAGCGGTCATGGAAGTGGATACGGGTAAGATTCTAGCAGTTGGTCAATACCCAAGCTATGATCCCAATAAGAAAGACATCACGAATTATCAAAGTTATTTGACACAGCAGATCTATGAACCCGGTTCGACGATGAAGGCCTTTACCTATGCCGCTGCCATTGACTCGGGTGTTTATCACGGAAGCGATACCTTCAACAGTGCGACCTTCTTAGTGGGTTTGGATAAAAATGGGAATGCGATCCGTTCCAGTAATTCGGGTAATCTCATTGGTTCAATACGTAATGCGAACAATCGTGATTGGGGTCAGATCAGCTATGATCTGGGTTTTGCTTACTCATCTAACGTAGGTATTGCGAGTCTTTTAACGAAGTACTTAGATGATGATGTCTTCATGGAATATCTCGTTCGTTTCGGTTTTAAAAATAAAGTGAATTTGGATGGTATGAATGAAACAATCGGATCCATCAACTATACATGGCCTTTGGATAAATTGACTGTGGGTTATGGGCAAGGCATCTCTTTGAACATGGCTCAAATCTTACAAGCATATACGGCTATTTTCAATGAAGGCAAATTGATCAAACCCTATGTTTTGGATGAGATCGTCAATGCGAAAACGAAGGAGATCATTCAAAAAACAGAAATTCAAGTCATTGGACAAGCCATTCAGGCTGAGACGGCTTCTAAGGTTCAATCGTTAATGTATGATGTCGTCTATGGTGAACGTGGAACAGGCCAATACTATAAAGTGGATGAAGTATCTATCTTAGCTAAAACTGGAACAGCACAAATGATCATTGATGGAGCATATTCAAAGGATCAGTATATCTACTCCGTTGCCATTGGTTTGCCTGCGGACAAACCTGAAGTCATGGTTTATTACGCCTTCAAGGCACCTGTAAATAACATGGCGCATGTGGATACCAACCCAATCAAACAGTTATTGCGTCAAATCGCATTGGTCAATGATTATCGTGAAGCTGTGGATACGCAGTTGACACATGAGAAAGAAGCTGCGTTGACAAGCATTCCGATTAAAAACTACATTAATCATAGTTTGGATTATGCATATCAGGATTTATTGAGCATGCAGGATCGAATCATCATCTTAGGCGATGGCGATCGCATCATTGATCAATATCCAAAAGATGTCGACCATATCATGAGTACCCAAAACATTTATCTTTTGACATCCTATGACAACATCGTCTTACCCGATTTGATTGGTAAGAGTAAGAAAGATATCCAAGCCTTTGTCAATCTGAGTGGAGCTAATGCGATTTATAGTGGTGAAGGGAATGCGGTCTCTATGAATATCGAAACAGGTACAATTATTGATTCAACCATGACACTTGAAGTGGTCTTTGAATAATGTGCTATAATGTTTTTCGTTAGAGGTAGCGTATGTCAAATGTACTCGTTGCGGGTTTGAGCTTCATCGTGAGTTTCTTACTCTATCCGCTTTTTATCAAGCTTTTAAATCAACGTCAACACCAACAGATCGTCAGTGAGTATTCGCTCGACAGTTTCAAAGCAAAGGCAAAAACACCCAGTTTGGGGGGTGTTTTATTTGTGTTGGTTCCTGTATTGGTATTCATTTTATTGGTGTATCTGGCTTATGGTTTGATTGGCTTCGTGGATGATTATAAAATCATTCTTGAGAAAAATAATAAGGGGATTTCTGCACGTTTGAAATTCTTTCTACAGTTGGTTCTAGCAGCTGTCTTCTATTTCTTTTTTAGGCAATATTTGTCTTCGAGCATCACCATCTATGGTTTGAATTGGACTTTTGATTTGGGTATCCTATATCTTGTCTTTGTTTTGTTTGTGTTTACAGGTGCCAGCAATGCGGTGAATTTAACCGATGGTATGGATGGTTTGGCAGGAGGAACGAGTCTGATTGCGTTGTTTCCTTTTGCGCTCTTTGCATATCGTCAAGGCAATCTTGAAATCTTTGCTTTTGTGTTGGCTTTGATGGGTTCA